>JAKAZJ010000056.1 GCA_021826565.1 Pseudomonadota bacterium
CAGGTTCGCCACGCCGCGCGCGACCGCCGCCACATCCTCCCGCGCCAGGTCCGACCGCGCGACGCCACCATGCATCTTCAGCGCGCGGATGGTCGCAACCACCACCGCGGCGGCCGGGCGCAACCCCGCGATCCGGCATTTGATATCCAGGAACTTTTCCGCCCCCAGATCGGCGCCGAACCCGGCTTCGGTCACCACCACATCGGCCAGCTTCAGGCCCAGGCGCGTCGCCATCACGGAATTGCACCCATGCGCGATATTGGCGAACGGCCCGCCATGGACCAAAGCGGGGCTGCCTTCCAGCGTCTGCACCAGGTTCGGCTGCAGCGCATCGCGCAGCAGCGCGGCCATCGCCCCGTCGGCCCCCAGATCGCGCGCCGTCACGTTGCGACCGTCGCGCGCCTGCCCGATCACGATCCGCCCCAGCCGCGCCTGCAGATCGTCCAGATCGCGCGCCAAGCAGAACACCGCCATCACCTCGGAGGCCACGGTGATGTCGAACCCGTCTTCGCGCGGGAAGCCGTTCGCCACACCGCCCAGGCCCACCACCATGCCGCGCAGCGCGCGATCGTTCATGTCCATCGCCCGGCGCCACGAGATGCGCCGCGGGTCCAGCCCGAGTTCGTTGCCCCAATACAGATGGTTGTCGATCAGCGCCGCCAGCAGATTGTTGGCCGCGGTGATGGCGTGGAAATCGCCGGTGAAATGCAGGTTGATCTCGTCCATCGGCGCGACCTGCGCGCGCCCGCCGCCGGCCGCGCCGCCTTTCTGGCCGAAGCTCGGCCCCAGGCTGGGTTCGCGCAGGCAGATCGCGGCGCGCAGGCCGATGCGGTTCAGCGCGTCGCCCAGGCCCACGGTGGTGGTGGTCTTGCCCTCGCCGGCGGGGGTGGGGCTGATGCCGGTCACCAGGACCAGCGCGCCGTCCGGACGATCCTGTACCGAGCGGATGAAATCGAATCCCACCTTGGCCTTGAACCGCCCATAGGGTTCCAGCGCGTCAGGCGGAATATCCAGCTTCGCCGCGATATCCGCGATCGGGGCCAACGCGACGGAACGGGCGATCGCCAGGTCATGGTTCATGTCTCACGCGGCCTTTCGTGCCTGCACCCCAATTTCGTCCAGCGCCGCGCCGATCGCGCCCACGGCACGGCGCATCTCCGCCGGACGCAGCGCGCCGATGCAGCCCAGGCGGAAGCTTGGTCGCTTCGTGTTGTAGAAATTGCTGATCACGAACCCGCGGCGCTTCACCGCATCGACGAAGCCTTGCAGGTCCCAGCGCGGATCGTCGGGGGCGTGGATATTGACCACGATCGGGCCTTGCGCCGCCGGCGACAGGACCGGGGTCAGGCCCAGGCCGCGCATGCCGTCATACAGCACGCGCATGTTGGCTTGGTACCGCGCCAGCCGGGCCGGCGGCCCGCCCTCGGTATCCAACCGGTCGAGCGCCGCGCCGAGGGCCGCCAGCACCTGCGCGGGCGGGGTGAAGCGCGGACCTTCCCCGGCGGCAATATCCGCCAGATCGAGCGCCCAGCTTCCGGCCTGGCCAGGCGTCAGCGCGTCCGCCCGCGCCAGCACGAAGGCCGCGCCGGGCACGGCTTCCAGGCATTTGTTGGGGGTGAAAACAACCGCGGCGATCTCCGGCTGCGCGCCCAGGTCCAGCGGCAGCGCGCCGAAGGCCGAAACCGCATCGACCAGCATCCGCCGCCCCAGCGCGCGGGCCTCGGCGCCGATGGACGCGGGATCGTGGATCACGCCGGTCGCGGTCTCGCTGTACACCAAGCCGACCAGGCCGATCGCGGGATCGGCGGCCAGCGCCCGGCGCACTGCCACCGGGTCGGCGGGCGCGGTGGCCGAGACCGGCAGCGGTACGGCGATACGCCCAGCCTCGCGCGCCAGGCGGGTCATGCGTTCGGCATAGGCGCCGGTCATCGGGATCAGCAGCTTGCCACCCACGGGCAGCAGGGCGCGGAGGGCTGCCTCGATTGCGAAATGACCGCAGCCGGGCAGGGTCAGCGCGACATGGGTGCTCGGACGCCCGCCACCCAGGGCCAGCAGCCGGGCGCGCAGGCCGTGATACAACGGACGGAAATCCCGGTCCCAGGGCGCGAGATCCTGGTTCATCGCAGCGCGCACGCTGCGATGGGTGGTAACCGGGCCGGGGATCAGCAGCTTCAGGCGGGACATGCGTCCAGCCTAGGCGGGGCGGGGCGCGCTGTCACCGCAGCATCCGGGGGGCCATGTCAGGCCGGCGGCAGAATCCCCGGCCGGAAGGACGCGGCATGTTCTTTCATCACCTGATCGCCGGCCGGATCGACCTCCCGCAGCACCACGTCGTAGCCCCAGAGATCGGCCAGATGCTGCAACACATGGCTGGTGTCGCGCTCCTCCAGCAGCACCCGGTTCAGCGCGCGATGATGCAGCACCAGGGTGCGGTCGCCGTCCAGATCCACGTCCACAACCTGGATATCGGGCAGCGTCCAGGCGATGTCGTATTGCTTCGCCAGCGCGCGCTGGATCTTGCGATAGCCCCGTTCGTCGTGGATCGCCTGCACCGTCATATGCGGCTCGTCGGCGTCGTCCAGCACGTGGAACAGGCCGAACTGGCGGATCAGGCGCGGGGAGAGGAATTGCAGGATGAAGCTCTCGTCGCGGTAGTTGGCCCAGACGTCGCGCAGCACGGCCATCGGATCGCCGGTTCCGGCGATGGCCGGGAACCATTGCCGATCCTCGGCGGTGGGTTCGGTGCAGATGCGCGCAATGTCCTGCATCATCGCGAAGCCCAGCGCATAGGGATTGATGCCGGAATAGCGCGGGTCATCGAACTCGGGCTGGAACACCACATTGGTGTGGCTGCGCAGGAACTCCACCATCGCGCCGTCGGTCAACAGGCCCTGCTCGTGCAGTCGGTTCATGATGCGGTAGTGGACATAGGTGGCGCAGCCCTCGTTCATCAGCTTGGTCTGGGTCTGCGGGTAGAAATACTGCGCGATCTGGCGAACGATGCGCAGAATCTCGCGCTGCCAGGGGACCAGGCGGGGCGCGGTTTTCTCCAGGAAATAAAGGATGTTCTCCTGCGGCAGCTGCAACAGCGCGCGGCGGCGCTCGGCAGTGGAAGGATCGTGCGCGCCTTTGTCCACCCCCGGCACGGTGCGCCAGAGATCGTTGAACATCTCTTCTTCATAAGCGCGGCGGTCGCGTTCGCGGCGTTCCTCGGCTTTGAGGTCGATCGCGCGCGGGCGCGGATAGCGGTGCACGGCGTGGCTCATCAGCGCGTGGGCCGCGTCCAGCAGGCGTTCCACCGCCGCCTCACCGTGCCTTTCTTCCGCCGCAGCGATGTAGCCCTTGGCGAATTCCAGGTAGTCCAGGATGCCGTCCGCGTCGGTCCATTGGCGGAACAGGTAGTTGTTCTTGAAGAAATGATTGTGACCGAATGCCGCGTGCGCGATCACCAGCGCCTGTAGCGTGGCGGTATTCTCCTCCATAATGTAGGAGATGCAGGGATTGGAATTGATCACGATCTCATAGGCCAGACCCTGCATCCCGGCGCGATACAGATTCTCGTTGCGCGCGAAATGTTTGCCGAAGGACCAGTGCTTATAGAACAGCGGCATCCCGATCGAGGAATAGGCATCCAGCATCTGCTCGGTGCCGATCACCTCGATCTGATTCGGATAGACATCCAGCCCCAGCTCGCCCACCGCGATTTTCTCGATCGCGTCATGGGCCCGCTGGATGGTGGAAAACTCCCAATCCGCGCCTTCGAATAGCGGGCGAGTGACGGTGCTCATGCGACGTCGGCTCCGGCGCGGGCGGATTTCGGGGCAAATAGTTCGCGGAACACCGGATAGATGTCGCGCCGATGATTCACCTTGCGCATCGCCATCGGCACACCGGACCGCTGCACCTGGGCGTAGGTCTGCCACAGATCGCTGTCACGGCGGATGAAGCCGGGCGGGAAATGCTCGGACTCGCGGCCCACTTCCAGGTAGGCGTAGTACTGGCACACCGGCAGGATCGCGTTCGTCAGCAGATCCGCGGTGCGGTCGTTGTCGGATGCGGTGTTGTCCCCGTCCGACGCCTGCGCGGCGTAGATGTTCCATGCATCGGGGCTGAAACGTTCCGCCAGCACGCGGCGCATTTCCTCCAGCGCCGTGGACACCACCGTCCCGCCGGTTTCCGGCGAGTTGAAGAATGTGTCTTCATTCACCTCCGCGGCCTGATGGGTGTGACGGATGAACACCACTTCCACGTGCTTGTATTTCCGGCGCAGGAAGATGTACAGCAGCACGTAGAATCGTTTTGCCAGGTCCTTCATGTGCTCGGTCATCGATCCCGAGACATCCATGAGGCAGAACATGACCGCCTGCGCTACCGGCTTCGGATGCGACTCGAAGCGCTTGTAGCGCACGTCCAGCGGGTCGATATACGGAATCAGCGACAGCCGCCGCAGCTTGCGGTCCAGCTCCTCCTGCAACGCCGTGCGCCGTGGATCGTCCGCGTCCAGGGTCTCGATCTCGCCGCGCAGCGCGGCGATCTCGTCGGGTTTCGGCCGGCGCAGCGCGATCCGGCGCGACAGGCCGTTGCGCACCGTGCGCAGCAGCGCCAGATTCGCGGGTGAACCCGAGACCGAATACCCCGCCCGTTCCCAGCTCAGGCTTTCGGTATCCACCACCCGGCGCTTGGCCAGGTCCGGCAGTTCCAGATCTTCCAGGAACAGTTCCACGAATTCGTCACGCGACAAGGTGAAGCGGAATTCGTCCTCCCCTTCGCCGTCCGGGCTGCCTTCGGAGCCCGATCCGCCGCCGGATTGCGGGCGCGGGATGGCATCGCCGGCTACATACTCCTTGTTGCCCGGCAGTACGTGATCGCGCACCCCGCCCTGGCGATCGCGGTGGAAGCCCGGCTCGTGGACGCCCTGGGCGGGCAGTGAGACCTCGCCGCCTTGGTCCGCGTCCTTCAGGCCGCGGCTGGCCGCGCTTTCGTGCACCGCCTTGCGGATCTGCGACTTCGCCCGGCGCATAAAGCGCTGGCGATTGGCGAGACTTTTCCCGCCGGGGTTGAGACGACGATCGACGATGTGCATGGGCTGACCCGTTCCCGCGCCGCCGTCAACCGGCCTGCTTGACGCGCATGTACCATTCGACCAGCCGGCGCACCTGGCGCTCGGTATAGCCGCGGGCGGTCATGCGGCTGACGAACTCGGCATGTTTCTTCTCGGTGTCGCCATCCTTCTTCGAGCCGAAGCTGATCACCGGCAGCAGCTCCTCGACCTGCGAGAACATCCGCCGCTCGATCACTTCACGGATTTTCTCGTAACTGGTCCAGGACGGGTTCTTGCCGTTGTTGTTGGCCCGGGCGCGCAGCGAGAATTTCACCACCTCGTTGCGGAAATCCTTCGGGTTGGCGATGCCGGCCGGTTTCTCGACCTTGGTCAGTTCCTGATTGAGCAGCTCGCGGTTCAGCATCTGTCCGGTATCGGGATCTTTGTAATCGACATCCTCGATCCAGGCGTCGGCATAGGCGACGTAGCGGTCGAACAGGTTCTGGCCGTAGTCGTGATACGATTCCAGATACGCCTTCTGGATCTCGTTGCCGATGAACTCGGCGTAGCGCGGGGCCAGTTCGCCCTTGATGAACTCCAGGTAACGCTTTTCGGTTTCGGCCGGCAGCTGCTCGCGGCGGATGGATTGCTCCAGCACATACATCAGATGCACCGGATCGGCCGCGATCTCCGTAGTGTCGTGGTTGAACGTGGCCGCCAGGACCTTGAAGGCGAAGCGGGTGGAAGCGCCGTCCATCCCCTCCTCTACCCCCGCCGCGTCCTTATATTCCTGCAAGGATCGCGCGCGCGGATCGGTCTCCTTCAGCGACTCTCCGTCATAGACCCGCATCTTGGCGTACAAGGTGGAGTTTTCGTGCCGCCGCAGCCGCGACAGAACCGAGAATCGCGCCAGCATCTCCAACGTCGCCGGCGCGCAGGGAGCGGCGGACAACTCCGAGCCAACCACCAGCTTGTCGTAGATTTTCTGCTCCTCGGTCACGCGCAGGCAGTATGGTACTTTGATAACGTAGATGCGGTCGATGAAGGCTTCGTTATTGCGGTTGTTCTTGAAGCTCTGCCACTCGGATTCGTTGGAGTGCGCCAGGATGAAGCCGGAGAATGGGATCGCGCCGATATTCTCCGTGCCGATGTAGTTCCCCTCCTGGGTCGCGGTCAGCAGTGGGTGCAGCATCTTGATCGGCGCCTTGAACATCTCCACGAATTCCAGCACGCCTTGGTTCGCCCGGTTCAGCCCGCCCGAGTAGCTGTAGGCATCGGGATCGTTCTGCGCGTGCAGTTCCAGCTTGCGGATATCCACCTTGCCGACCAGGGAGGAGATGTCCTGGTTATTCTCATCGCCCGGCTCGGTCTTCGAGATGCCGATCTGGCGTAGCCGGGACGGCAGCATCCGCACCACACGGAAGCGCGAGATATCCCCACCGAACTCGTCCAGCCGCTTGATGCACCAGGGCGACATCAGCCCGTTCAGCCGTCGGCGCGGAATCCCGTACCGCTCTTCCAGCAGCGGTCCCATCCTGTCTGGATCGAACAGCCCCAGCGGGCTTTCGAACACCGGGGACAGATCCTCGCCCGCCTTCAGCACATAGATCGGGTGCGTCTCCATCAGCGCCTTGATACGCTCGGCCAGCGAGGATTTCCCGCCTCCCACCGGCCCCAGCAAGTACATGATCTGCTTGCGTTCTTCCAAGCCCTGGGCGGCATGGCGCAGGAACCCGACGATCCGCTCGATCGTCTCCTCCATGCCATAGAATTCTGCGAACGCGGGATAGGCGCGGATCGTGCGATTCATGAAGATCCGCCCCATGCGCGGGTCCTTCGACGTATCCACCATTTCCGGCTCGCCGATCGCGGCCAGCAGGCGCTCGGCCGCGGTGGCGTAGGTCATCGGCGTGGCGCGGCAGGTTTCCAGGTATTCCGCGAGCGTCAGGTCGGCCTCGCGATGCGCCTCGAAATTGCGCGCGTAGATGGAGAAGATGTCATCGTGCGAGTGCATGGGCCGCTCCGGGTCTGAGGGGGAACACCTCGCGCCTGCTATGCAAGATAGGCGCAAGCTAGCGTTTGGGGATGGAGTCGCGCGAGAAAAATCCGTCTGTGGCGTTCCTGCCGCGCTTGGCCGTGCCCGCGACAAGGCGGTTGGCGTCGTGTCATCGCAGCGGACTCCGCCACTCGGGCCAAGGCCGGGAGCAGAGAGACTACCCGCGTATGACAAAAAAAAGGTTACGATCGGCCGATTTCGTGCGCGCCCCGAACACCGTCCGCCAGCGGGGCAAACGCGCGCGCGGCAGGCGCGGCATGCCCCTTAACTGGGCGCTGCTGCCGCCAGCCGTGCCATCCGCCGCATTGTGCGCAGCAGAAACGCCCGGTCCTCGGGCGAACACTCTCTATAGAGGCGGAGCAGCGCCAGTTCGTCCCCATTGGCCGGCAGCGCTGGGGCACGTGAGGCGGGGCCGTGCAGCAAGACCTCCTCCCCCACGCCCAGCGCCACGGCCAAGGCGGCCAAATGCTGGGTGAGCTGACCGGCCCGCCCCGTCTCCCACTGCGCCACCGCACTGCGCGACACACCCACCGCTGCCGCCAGGCCGTCCTGGGTCAGCCCTCGCTCACGGCGGGCAGCACGGATTCGGGCGCCGATCTCGGGAGGAAGCATGATCCATGGTGTCAGTACGCCTAACTGAACGCAAGGAAATTCAGCGCGAACGTTATTATGATTGACATTTCTAGTTAGTAGTAATAACTACCGGCTCGTTCCTGATCCGCTCCTGCTCCCGGAGGCAAAATGCCCGTCAAACTCACCTGGACCGACGCCCAGGACACGCAAATCCGCCGGCTCCGCGCCGAGGGTGCCGCCTGGGACGCCATCGCCGCCTTGCTTGGCCTCACCCGCTGGTCGGTCATCGAACGTGGCCGACGCATCGGCGCCCGCCCGCCTCCGCCTGACACCACGCCGCAGCCGGAAGACCCAGACCGCGAGCCGCTCCCCGCTGGCCACCCGGTCAGCTGGAACGCGCTCACCGCCGGCACCGTCCTGGACGGTACGCCCTACCCACTCCCCGTTTTCCTCCGCTGACGGAGCCATCATGTCCGCCATTCTGACCGACACCGCGCCGATCATCGATGCCGCCTATGTCATCTGGCGGCTGGAGGAGGCCGGCGCCACGCTCCTCGCCCTGCCGCAAACCGGCTGGAGCACCGGCCTGCGCACCTCCTCTCTCGATATTGTCCG
>JAKAZJ010000057.1 GCA_021826565.1 Pseudomonadota bacterium
ATATGAAGACATCGGATCATCGAATGGGCCGGGCGCGACCGCGCGCATCAAATCCGGTCGGCACGCGACTGCGGGTTCGCTCCCTGCGCGACCGCGATGTCAAGTTGGCCGTGTCCGTCAAGGTGGGAGAACTGGGGTTATCTGAAGAGGCCCAGGATCACGCAGCTGCGGTGGAAACCTATGGTGGGACAGTCCCGATCAGCGTAAGCGTCCGGTCGCAATGGAGACGCTCGGCCATTCGGTTACGCTCCCGCAAATCAGGCCGCGTGACGACTGCACCACCAGCGCTGCCGCTACCGGCGCACCGCATCGGCGTCCCAGAACACGAAATGCCGGTGCAGCGCCCGGATCGCCGTGTTCAGCACGTAGCCAGTGATGGACAGCAGCACGAGGGCGGCGAAGATGCCGGCGGCGTCGCCCACGTCCTCCAATTGCGTGATCATGACGCCGATGCCGCTCTGGGCGCCGAGGAATTCGGCGACGATGGTGCCGAGCAGCGCATAGACGATCGCGAGCTCCATCCCGGTGAAGATCAGCGGCAGCGCACTCGGCAGCTTCACGTACCAGAAGATGCGCCACCGCGACGCCCGCAGCGACCGCAGCAATTCGATGCGCTCGGGTTCGGTGCCGGCGAACCCCTGCAACGGATTCACGATCATCGGGAACAGCGCGAGCATGGCCGCGACCGCGGTCTTCGAACCGAGCCCGTAGCCGAACCAGAGAATGATGATTGGCGCGATGGCGACCTTCGGCAGGCTCTGGAACGCGACGATATAGGGCATGACGAAGTCTTCGACGCTGCGGAACTCCGCCATGACGGCCGCCAGCACCAGCCCCAGACCCACGCCGAGGCCGAAGCCGAGCAGGGTGGCCTCCAGCGTACTGGCAAGCTGGTAGAGGTAACTGCCGGGCGAGCGGGGATCGATCAGCAGGCCGACCGCCAGCGCGCGTGCAACCGCTAGCGGTGCGGGCAGGACGTAGCCCGGCAACGCGAACACCGAGACGGCGCCCTGCCAGAGGCCGAGGAAGATCGCGAGACTGAGCAGGAACCGCCCGCCGCGCCGGCTCCATTCCGCCATGTCAGGTTCCCTCCCCAAGGGTACGGCGGATGCGTGCGGAGAGGGCACCGAGCGCGCCGGAACCCACCATGTCGTAGCTGCGCGGACGCGGCGCCTCGATGCGGAACTCCTGCACGATGCGCCCGGGCCGTGGCGAGAACAGCAGGATGCGATCGGACAGGAACACCGCCTCCGGGATGCTGTGGGTGACGAACAGGACGGACTGGCCGCTGGCCGCCCACATCGCCTGCAACTCGGTGTTCAGCGTCTCGCGGGTCAGCGCGTCGAGTGCGGCGAACGGCTCGTCCATCAACAGCAGGCGCGGCGCATGGATAATGGCGCGCACGAGGGCCACGCGGCTTTGCATGCCGCCGGAGAGTTCGCGCGGATAGCGCTGCTCAAAGCTGCCAAGCCCGACCTGATGCAGCAGGCGGCGGGCGCGCTCCACGGGCGCGGCCAGCGGCAGCCCGAGGACGCGAATCGGCAGCAGCACGTTGTCGAGGACGCTGAGCCAGGGCAGTAGCACGGGGGTCTGGAACACGAGGCCAAGCCCCTCGAACGGGCCGTTGCAGGGCGCACCTTCGTGCCGCACGGCGCCGGACGAAGGTTTCAGCAGGCCGGCGGCGATCCGGAGCACCGTGCTCTTGCCGCAGCCCGAGGGACCCACCAGGCTGACGAACTCCCCGCCGTGCAGGGCAAGGCCAATCCCGTCCAGCGCGACGGTGGCGGTGCCGTCGCGGCCCCGATAGTGCATCCCGATATCGCAGAGTTCGACGATCGGGGTCGATGCGGCGGTGGGTGGTTCGACCACGCTCATGCGGCGCGGGGCCTAGGCGGAGGCGGCGAGTGCGACCGTGAACTCGCCGACCTGGCCGAGCGCGTCGAGCCCTTGCACGGCATCGGCGATCCGTTGTGTCGCCGCATCCGACAGCAGGCCGTTGGCGGCGCGCGCGAATTTTGCCGCAAGCTCCGCCTCGCTCAGCGGGTTGCGCGCATGGCCACGGGGATACGACGTTTCCTCGGTGATACGGCGTCCGGACGCGGTGGTGATCTCGATCCGCGACAGCAGTTCCCCGGGATAGCGCGCGGTGAAGGATTTGTCCTCGGTGATGTGGATCTTCGCCATCAGGGCAATCAGGTCCGGATCGGCGATACGCGCATCGGTGAAGCTTTCCATCCCGACCGTGCCATGGCGGAGAGCTGTTGCGACCAGGAAGGGCAGGCTGTGGTCCGCGGTCTCGCGCGTTTTCGGGTGCCATTTCTCGGCTTCGGCGCCGATCTCGCTGTAGCCGATCCAGTAAGTCTGTATGTCGATCCGGGCGATCTCCTCCGTGCCCAGTTGCCGGCGCAGGTCAAGCGCGAGCCAGATCGGCGCCTGGGAATGGAATTCGGACGGGAAGCTTTTGATATGCGACAGCTCCACCGCGAACGGATGCGCGCGGTCCGCGAAGGCGGGTAGGACGAAGGGGCCGGTGACCAGCTCGAAAATGCCATGCCGTCCTTCGAACGGGCGATCGGGTCCGGTCATGCCGGCCTGCGCGAGGCTGACGGCAAACAGCGCGGCGCGCGTGGACGCGGCGGTGGCGCACGCCTTCCACATCGACAGTTCCCCGGCGCGGGTCTGGCGGGTCGGCACGCACGGCGTGATGGTGAGCGCCAGGGCATCGCAGGTTTCGGCGTGCGAAAGGCCGAACAGCCGGGCGAGGCCGACGGCTGCGCTGACACCGATGAACAGGCCCTGATCCCAGCCCCGCTCACGGATGGAGAGCATGCGGGCCAATGCGGCAAACGCCTCATAGGCGCTGGCGATCGCCAGGATAAGGTCACGGCCCGACCGGCCGGAGGCCTCGGCGGCGGCGACCAGCACGGGGATCATGTCGCTCGGGTGGCCGCTGCCAAGCAGCGTCATCGTGTCGTTCCAGTCGAGATAGCGGACCATGGCAGCATTGGCGAAGGCGGCCATGTCGGGCGCGGTCGAAAGCGGGGTGAACCAGACCCGCGCCGGATGCCGGGCGGTGACGTCGGCCGCGAGCACGCGCGCGATGCGGCAGGGTTCGGCGCCGAAGCCGCCCGCGGCGCAGCCGATGCTATCGAGGATCCGCATTTTCACGGCCCCGATCGCGGCTTCCGTGAGATCGTTCCAGCCGAACGACGTGGCATAGCTGGCGAGCGCCGTGGTGGTGGCGTCGGTCATGGGGCGTCTCCTGGTCCTCGGTCGGGCTATTGCGGCGCGTGCCGGGCCGCGGCGACCACCGCCGCCGCATCGAACGCGTTGATGCCGGGGATCAGCGCGTTCGTGAAATACTTGCCGGGATCGCCGATCCGGGGAAGATGCAGGAAGGCTGCCGTGGCACGCCATTCCTGCGCCGACATCTCGCCCCACTTGGTCAGCGCCGGATCCTTGCTGCGGTAGAGCGGCATGCGCCAGCGGATCGGCACTGCCAGGGCATCGACCTGCTTTTGCAAGCTGGCGACCTTCGGCGCGGCGGAGGGAAACGCCTTGATGAAGGCGTAGGCGCCGGCGCGTGGATTGGTCTGAATGAACAGGCTCGTTTCGGCCACCGCCTTGCCGACTCCGGTCGCAAGTGCCGGGCGCTGGCGCAGCAGCGCGGCGCTGGTGAAGAGGAAGATGCCGCCGACGTCGGGCGGCGTCCCGAGCGGCAGGAAACGCAACGGAATCCCGGCCGCCTCGATCTGGCCGAAGCCGGTGTCCCAGTAGATGAAGGCGTCGATACGGTGATGCTGCAAAGCGACGCCACCGATCACGCCCTCGCCGACCGCGAGCCAGTGCACGTCCCTGGTCGGGTTGATCCCGGCACGGCGCAGCAAGGCCCGGCCGACCGGGTATTCGCTGGTGCCGAAATTGGCTACCCCGATCGTCTTGCCGCGCAATTGCGCGATGCTGTGGATCGGACTCGCGGGATCGACGGCGATGCCATATTTGAACGGGTAGGTCATTTCGTAGAACGCAACGATATCAGGAAGCCCGCCATGGGCGGCGAGCTCAAGGACGTCGCTGGCAGGCAGCGCGGCGAAATCGGCACGATGATCGGCGAGCGCCGCGACCGCGGCGGCGACCGAACCCAGCGGGATGAAGCTCGCGTCGAGGCCGACCTGGCGGTAATAGCCGAGCTGCCCCGGGATCAGGTAGTTCGCGCCGAGCGGTTCGATCGCCTTGTTCGGCAGGGCGAACCGCACCCCGATCAGCGGCGGCGCCGCCACGGCCGCCGGGCCGGAGAGTGCGGCAACCGAGGCCAGGCCGAGGGCGGGCAGTCGGAGCAGATCGCGTCGTTGCATAAGCTGATGCCTTGCGGTGGAAGAATACCCGACGGCCGCGCGCGCCCGCGGCGTCATCACCGCGGATAGGCCCATGGCCGGGCGAGAGCGTCGTCGCGCTCGAATGCCAGGATGTCCGCCTCGCTCGCGCGGATCAAGTCCAACTGGTCGAGCCCGCCAAGCAGGGCGGCGCGGCGATCCGCGGGCAGCGCGAACGGACAGGGATGGAGACCCGACACGTGCACCAGGGATTGTTGCAGATCGACCGTCATGTCGGAGCTGTTGCTGGCCGCGAGTGCGGCGGCGATGCGCTCGATCCGGTCCATGTCGAGATGGATCAGCAGCAGGCCGTTCTGGAACGCATTGTCGTGGAAGATATCGCCGAAGCCCGGTGCCACGACGCAGCGGATGCCGAACTCCATCAGCGCCCAGACCGCCGTCTCCCGCGAGCTGCCGCAGCCGAAGTTGGGGCCGGTCAGAAGGATCCGCGCGCTGCGGTAGCGCGGCTGGTTCAGCACGAAATCGGGCTTCTCCCGGCCCTCGCGGTCGTAGCGCAAATTGGCGAACATCCGGGTGCGCAGCGGCAGGACGGCCGCCTCGCCCGCCGAACGGCCGGGCATCAGGCTGGGTGCGATCAGGTCCGTGTTGATGTTGGGCATCAGCATCGGTGCGGCGACGCCGGTCAGGGTGGTGAATTTTTCCATGGCCTGTCTCAGGTCCGCGCCAGAAGCGGGCGCACGTCGGTGATTGCGCCTGTGACGGCCGCCGCCGCCACCATCGCCGGGCTCGCCAGATGGGTGCGGCTCGCGGGCCCCTGACGGCCCTCGAAATTCCGGTTGGTGGTCGAGATGGAGCGCTGGCCCGGCGCAACCGTGTCACCGCCCGCGCCGACGCACATCGAGCACCCGGCTTCGCGCCACTCGAACCCCGCCGCCAGGAACACGCGGTCGAGGCCGGCCGCTTCGGCGGCGGCCTTCACATGCGCCGCCCCGGGCACCACCAGCCCCCGCACGCCGGGCGCCACGCGCCGCCCACGCACGACCCCTGCCGCGGCTTCCAGATCCGACAATCTTCCATTGGTGCAGGAGCCGATGAAGGCGATCTCGATCGGCGTGCCGGCGATCGGGGTTCCCGGCGTGAGATCCATGTAGCCGAGCGCGCGCACCGCCATGCTGCGACGATCCGGATCGGTGAAGCTGGACGGATCGGGCACAAGCGCATCGATGGCGATCACGTCCTGCGGCGAATTGCCCCAGGTGATCTGCGGCTTGAGGGCGCTGCAATCGAGATCGATCACCTTGTCGTAACGTGCCTCCGGCGCATCGAACAGCGACCGCCAGGCGGTCACCGCCTGGTCCCACATTTCGCCCTTCGGCGCCATCGGCCGGCCCGCGAGATATTCGAACGTCGTATCATCGGCGGCGATGAAGCCGCCGCGGGCGCCGAACTCGATCGACATGTTGCAGATGGTCAGCCGCGCCTCGATCGGCAGGGCGCGGATCGCCGGTCCGCCATACTGCACCACGTGGCCCACCCCGGCATCCACCCCGTAGCGTCCGATCAGCGCCAGGATCATGTCCTTGGCGTAGATACCCTGCCCCGGCGTGCCGTGGAACTCGGCCCGCAGGGTGCGTGGCTTGCGGATCACGAGCGCCTGGGTGGCGAACACCTGCATCACCTCGGTGGTGCCGATCCCCCAGGCCCAGGCGCCCAGGCCGCCGCAGCTTGCCGTGTGGCTGTCGCCGCAGACATAGGTGCAGCCCGGCAGCGCGAAGCCGAGATGCGGGCCGACCACGTGCACGATGCCGTGGCGCGGGTCATCGATGCTGAACAGCCGGACCCCGAACTCCCCGCAGTTGCGCTGCATCGCAAGGTTGGTATCCCGCCTCGGCGCATAGGTTTCCAAGGTGCGCCCGGGCTGGGTGGAGACGCCATGATCGATGGTGCCGAGCGTCAGGTCCGGGCGCCGCACCGGCAGACCGGCCTGGCGCAACCCGTCGAACGCCCGCTGGCTGGTGCTTTCCTGCGCGAAATGACGGTCAATATGGATCAGTGCGCGGTCATCCTCGTAGGCCTTGATCACGTGCTGCTGCCAGATGCGATTGAACGGCGTGTCGGCCATCGGGGTTACTGCTCCTGGCTTATGAAACAAGAGGAAGGCGCGGCGTCAGCACCAGTCGCGAATGATCGCTCCGGCCCCGGACCGGCATATGCGACACGGCGACCCTAGCACCCCGCATCGTCGCGCATCGCACCGGCCATTCGCGGCGCGAGGGCCGGCATCGCGCCAGGCTCCAGAACCTCGAGCGGCTGCTGGTTGGTCTCGATGCCGGCCACGGCAATGAGCAGGACCACGGCAAGGTACATCCCGGAGATCACCCCGACCACACCGCCGATTCCGTAGTGGTCGAACAGCGCCAACACCCCGAACGGCGCCACGATCAGCGCGATGCGGCCAGTCATCTGGGCCACTCCGCTGCCACGGAAGCGATACTCGGTCGGGAACAGCTCGGGCGTGTAGCCGCCCAGACCCAGGGTCAGGAACACCGCCATGGCCGAGACCAGCAGGAAGCCGCAGAACATGATCGGGACCGGGGAAGTCAGGAATGGATAGATCGCCCCGACGCCAGCGCACGCCACGCCGGAGATCACGATCCCCCGGCGCCGGCCGATCCAGTCGGCGATGAACACGCCGAGCAGCGGCCCGGCGACGAACCCGGCCATCATCGCCGCGGTGAAGCCGAGTGAGCTGGTGACATTCATGCCCTGGCGGACGAAGAAGGACGGGATCCACGCGGTGAAGCTGTAGGACCCGACCAGGCAGGCCACGTTGACGGCGATCGCGAGCAGGGTGCGCCGGAGAACCGGGGCGGAAAACAGGATGGTCACAGAAACCCGCCGCCGCTCCGAGACCGGTACCACGACCACCGGGGGCAGCGGTGCGGCAAGGGCGGCTTCCTGCTCGATGCGCTGCAACACCACCTCGGCCTCCGCGCCCCGGCCCACCCGCTCCAGCCAGCGTGGCGATTCCGGCAGGCTGCGGCGCAGCCACCAGACCCACAGGGCGCCCACCCCGCCGATGATGAACATCGCCCGCCAGCCGAGCCACGGGATCACCGCCAGACCGACCACCGCGGTGACGAAGCTGCCGGAACTGGAGATCAGTCCGAGCAGCGCCACGTAGCGGCCGCGCTGGCCGGGGGGCACGAACTCGGTGATCAGCCCGTAGCCCATGACGAACTCGGCGCCCAGGCCGATCCCCATCACGCAGCGGATCGCGATCAGCCAGGACATCGACGGCGCCAGCGCGGAAACCAGCGCCATCACCCCGAAGATCGCCAGGTTGAACTGATAGGCGAAGCGCCGTCCGAACCGGTCGCCCAGCCAGCCGGCAAACGCCGCGCCGATGGCAAGGCCGGTGAAGGTGGAGGAGATGAACAGGGAGTTCAGCCGCAAATTGGACCAATGGCTGCTGACCAGCGCCGCCAGCACCCCGCCCATCAATCCGTTATCGAACGAGTCGAAGAACATGCCCATGCCGATGAGCCACAATACCCGGCGATGGAACGAGCCGATCGGCAAGCGATCCAGCCGCGCCGCGGCGTTAACCGGATTGCTCATGGTTGGACGACTCCCTTTGCCGCGACGCTAGCCGGCTCCGGCTCCGCCACGAAGCACAATTTTCTCATCATGGCTTTGACGATTCCTGATCGTCGCCCCGGCCGTCCGCCTGCCTGGCGGCGTGGATCCATGGCCGCGCGGCTTGGTCCGCCGCCGACCAGGTTGCGATCTCCCCGGTGCGGGCGAGCAGGAAGGACAGCTCGTCCATGCCGTGCAGGAAGGCCTCGCGCCGCTCGGCGGGCACCGCGATCGGCAGGCGGGCGCCGTCCGGCAGGTGCACGGACAGGGTTTGCAGATCGACCGT
>JAKAZJ010000058.1 GCA_021826565.1 Pseudomonadota bacterium
GTGCTGGGGGTGCTGTACGAAAGCACGATCCATCCGCTGACGATCCTGTCCACCCTGCCCTCGGCCGGGATCGGCGCGCTTTTGGCGCTGCTGCTGACCGGGACCGAGTTCACGGTGGTCGCGCTGGTCGGCATCGTGCTGCTGATGGGGATCGTGAAGAAGAACGGGATCATCCTGGTCGATTTCGCGATCGAGGCCGAGCGCACCCGCGGCCTGTCCCCGGAGGAGGCCATCACCGAGGCCGCGCTGCTGCGCTTCCGCCCGATCATGATGACCACCATGGCGGCGCTCTTCGGCGCCGTGCCGCTGGTGCTGGAACGCGGCGCCGGGGCGGAACTGCGCACCCCGCTGGGGGTGGCGATCATCGGCGGGTTGTTGCTGAGCCAGGCTCTGACCTTGTTCACCACCCCGGTGATCTACCTGGCGCTTGACCGGCTGCGGCCACGGCCGGCCGCGCTGGCGCATCCGGCGGAATAGATGGGCTTCTCCGAGATTTTCATCCGCCGACCGATCGCCACCGCGCTGCTGGCGATGGCGATCCTGCTGGCCGGCACCGTCGCGTTCTTCCGCCTGCCGGTAGCCGCCGTGCCATCGATCCCGGTGCCCGGCGTCGTGATCTTCGCCTCCGACCCGGGCGCGGCCCCCGCCACCATGGCCAGCACCGTCGCCGCGCCGCTGGAACAGACACTCGGGATCATCCCCGGCGTGGAGGAGGTGCGGTCGCTCAATTCCACCGGTTCCACCACGCTGATCGTCTTGTTCGACAGCGGCACGAATATCGATGCCGATGCGCATGCGGTGCAGGCCGCGATCGACGCCGCGCTGCCCAACCTGCCTTCGGGGATGCCGTCGCTGCCGTTCTACCGCGTGTTCAACCCGGCCTCGCGCCCGGTGGTGACGATGTTCCTGTCGTCACGCACGCTGCCGCTGCGGGACGTGTTCGACTTTGCCAACACCGTGATCCTGCAGATGCTGTCGCAGGTGCCGGGCGTGGCACAGGTCAATCTGTACGGCGGCGAATCCCCCGCGGTGCGGATTCGCTTCGATCCCCACGCGCTGGCCGCGGTGGGGCTGACCCCGGGCGATATCTACAACGCGGTGCGCAGCGCCAATGTGCTGGCCCCGCTGGGTGTGATTTCCGGACCCCAGCGCAGCACCATCTTGTCGATCGACGGGCAGATGAGCACCGCGGCGCAGTATCGCCGCCTGGTGCTGCACGCCGCGAACGGCGCGCTGCTGCGGCTTAGTGACGTCGCCTCGGTGATCGACGGCGTCTCCAACACCCAGGTCGCCGCGACCGACGGGCGCAGCGCCGGGATCGTGGTGGCGGTGACCAAGACCGCGTCGGCGAATGTGTTGCAGACGGTCCAGGGGATCCGCGACCGGCTGCCGCAGATCGCGCGCTACCTGCCGGCGGGGGTGCATCTGCGGATGATGACGGACCGCACCACCACCATCCGCGCCAGCGTCACGGATATTGAGTTCACCCTGCTGATCACGATCTTTCTGGTCCTTCTGGTCGTGACCGTGTTCATGCGCCGGGTCACGCCCACGATCGCGGCCGGTATCACGGTGCCGCTGTCGATCGCGGGCACGCTGGCGGCGATGTGGGCAATGGGGTTCTCGCTGGATAATTTCTCGCTGCTGGCGCTGACCATCTCGGTCGGCTTCGTGGTCGATGACGCGATCGTCATGATCGAGAACATCGTCGCCCGCAACGAGCAAGGCGGATCGGGGATGGACGCGGCGATCGCCGGGGCGCGCCAGATCGGCTTCACCGTGATGTCCATCACCATCTCGCTGGTGGTGGTCTTCCTGCCGCTGACCTTGATGGGCGGCATCATCGGCGGCTTGTTCAACGAGTTCGCGTTGACATTGTCCGTCTCCATCCTGATCTCGGGCGTCGTGTCGCTGACCGTCACGCCGATGATCTGCGCGCATTTCATGGGCAAGACGCCGCGCCTGGGGCGAGATTCGCGGGCCGCGCGCGGGATCGACGCGCTCTATCGCCGCAGCCTGGCCGCTTATGCGCGCAGTCTGGACTGGGCGCTGGCGCATGCCTGGATCACGCTGCTGGGTTTCGTCCTGACCGTAGCGGCGACGGTGTTCCTGTATATCAAGGTTCCGAAGTCGTTCATCCCGGAGGAAGACACCGGCCTGATCATGGGCCAGACCCTCGCCGCCCCGGACGTGTCGTTCGACCGGATGGCGCGGTTGCAGGCACGGGTGGTGAAGATCATCCGTGCCGACCCGGCCGTGGCCACGCTGAGCTCGCGGATCGGCGTGGTGAACGGCTTCTCCACCGCCAATCGCGGCAATCTGATCATCGGCCTGAAGCCGCTATCGGAACGCAACGTCTCGGCCCAGCAGGTGATCGTGCGGCTGCGCAAGCAGATCGCGCGCATTCCGGGGATCAGCGCCTATATGAACGTGGCCCAGGACCTGTTCTTCGGCGGGCAGTCCACGGGCGGTGAATACAGCTTCTCGGTGCTGGACCCCTCGCTCGCGGATCTGGACCAGACGGTGGCGCGGATCGAGACGCGGCTGCGCCAGGTGAAAGCGGTGACCGCCGTGTCCTCCGATCAGGATCGGGCCGAGACGCAGCTGACGGTCACGATCGACCGCGCCGAAGCGGCGCGGCTTGGTGTGACCGTGACCGCGATCGACACCGCTTTGGGCAGCGCCTTCGCGCAGCGCCAGATCTCGCGCATCTATGAGGCGCAGAATCAATACAGCGTGGTCCAGACCGTCGGCGCCGCGCGCCAGCGCACCCCGGGCGACCTAGCACGCATCTACGTGCAGGGAGCGGCGGGTCCGGTGCCGCTGATGCAGGTGGCAAGCGTGGTCCGCGCCACGGCGCCATTGCAGGTAGCGCATCTGAACGGCGAGCCGGCGGGCACGGTCAGTTTCAACGTGGCGCCCGGCGCCAGCCTTGGTCCGGCGGTCGCGGCGGTGCGGGCCGCGATCGCAGCGATGGGCCTGCCGGCCGATGTGCAGATCAAATTCGGCGGCAACGCGCAGTATTTCCTGCAATCCTTGCAGACCGAACCGTTGCTGATCGGTGCCGCCCTGGTGGCGATCTACATCGTGCTGGGGGTGCTGTACGAAAGCCTCACCCAGCCGTTGACCATCCTGTCCACTCTGCCGTCGGCCGGCGTCGGCGCCCTGCTGGCGTTCCTGCTGACCGGCACGCCGCTTTCCGTGGTTGGCATCATCGGCATCTTCCTGCTGATGGGGATCGTGAAGAAGAACGGCATCATGCTGGTCGATTTCGCGCTGGAGGCGGAGCGCGTGCGCGGCCTCGACCCGCGCGCGGCGATCCGCGAGGCTTGCATCGAACGCTACCGCCCGATCATGATGACCTCGCTTGCCGCAATCCTGGGCGCGCTGCCGCTGGCGCTGTCGGTAGGCACCGGCTACCAGCTGCGCCGGCCGCTGGGGATCGCGGTGATCGGCGGCCTGATCGTGTGCCAGGTGCTGACGTTGTATTCCACGCCGGTGATCTATCTGGCACTTTCCGGCTTTGGGCGGCGGCGGGCGCGGCCAATCACAACCATGCCGGCTTCATAGCTTGCGCCGGCCGCCCGCGCGTGCTTTTGCCCGGATCAAAGCAGGAGACGCAGTATGACCGCATACCCGGCCGAGACCGTGCTCGACCTGATCGAGCGCCACCCCGGGGACGCCCCGGCAATCGGCGCCCCGGGCCGCCCCTGGATGACCCGCGCCGGCCTGCGCACCCTGACCCGGCAGACCATGGCCGCGCTGAACGCCGCCGGCATCGGCCGCAACGACCGGGTGGCGATCGTGGCACCGAACGGGCCGGAAATGGCGTCCAGCTTCATCGCCATCGCCGCCGGGGCCACCACCGCGCCGCTGAACCCCGCTTACAAGCACGACGAGTTCGATTTCTATCTGTCCGATCTGAACGCCCGCGCGCTTGTGATCCCGCGCGGGATGGACAGCCCCGCCCGCGCCGTGGCCGCCGCGCGCGCCATTCCGGTGATCGAGCTGATCGCCGAGACGGACGGCCCGGCCGGCGCCTTCACGCTGGAACCGCTCACGGAGCTGGCCAGCATGCCCGCCGCCCCCGGCCCGGCGGAGCCGCACGACGTAGCTCTGGTCCTGCACACTTCGGGCACCACGTCGCGGCCCAAGATCGTGCCGTTGCGGCAGACCAACATCACTGCGTCTGCCTTCAACATCGCCGATACTTTGCACCTGGCTGGCGGCGATGTGTGCCTCAACATCATGCCGCTGTTCCACATCCACGGCCTGATTGCGGCCACCCTGTCCAGCCTGGCGGCCGGGGCGGCGGTGTCCTGCACGCCCGGGTTCAATGCGTTCCGCTTCTTCTCGTGGTTCTCCGAGGTGCGCCCGAGCTGGTACACCGCCGTGCCCACCATGCACCAGGCCATCCTGGGGCTGGCGCCGCGCAACGCGGCTGCGATCCGCGCCGGGCGGCTGCGCTTCGTGCGGTCCTCCTCGGCCTCGCTGCCGCCGCAGGTGATGGAGGCGCTGGAAACCACTTTCGGGGTGCCGGTGCTGGAAGCGTATGGCATGACCGAAGCCGCGCACCAGATGGCGTCCAACCCGCTGCCGCCGGCGCCGCATTACGCCGGCTCCGTCGGCCTCGCCGCCGGACCGGAGATCGCCATCATGGACGAATCCGGCGCGCTGCTGCCGCGCGGCGACCTGGGGGAGGTGGTGATTCGCGGCCGCAACGTCACCGCCGGCTACGAGAATAACGCCGCGGCCAACGCCACCGCGTTCACCAATGGCTGGTTCCGTACCGGCGATCAGGGCATCCTGGACGAGGCTGGTTATCTGCGCCTGACCGGACGGCTGAAGGAACTGATCAACCGCGGCGGGGAAAAAATCAGCCCGATCGAGGTCGATACGATCCTGATGGACCATCCCGCCGTGGCGCAATGCCTGACCTTCGCAGTCCCGCACGCGATGCTGGGCGAGGAGGTTGCCGCCGCCATCGTCCTGGCCGAAGGCGCCACGGCGACCGAGGCTGAATTGCGCGATTTCGCCGCGCAGCGCCTGGCGCAGTTCAAGGTGCCGCGCAAAGTCGTGTTCCTGGACGAGATCCCGAAAGGCGCCACCGGCAAGCTGCAACGGATCGGCCTGGCCGAGAAACTCGGCCTGACCGCATGAAGGTCGCGATCTTCGGCGCCGGCGCGATCGGCGGGTTCCTGGGCGCAAAACTGGCGGCGGCCGGGAACGCCGAGGTCACGTTCATCGCCCGCGGTCCCCATCTGGCGGCCATGCAGACCCACGGCGTTCGCCTGATCAGCGGGGATGAAACCATCACCGTCCACCCGCGCTGCGTCGCCGACGCCGCCGAGGCCGGGCCGCAGGACGCGGTGATCGTGACCCTGAAAGCGCATTCCCTGCCCGGCGCCGCGCCGCAGATCGCGCGCCTGTTCGGCCCCGAAACCATGCTGGTGACCGGCGTGAACGGCGTGCCGTACTGGTATTTCCACGGCCAGGAAGGCCCGTTACGGGACCGGCGCGTGGCGAGCGTCGATCCCGGCGGCGTGTTGTGGGACACCCTGCCGCCGTCGCGCGTGATCGGCTGCGTGGTCTATCCGGCGGCCGAAGTCATGGAACCCGGCGTCATCGCGCATAGCTATGGCGACCGCTTCAGCCTCGGTGAGCCGGACGGCTCCCGCTCACCGCGGATCGAGGCGCTGTCGAAACTTCTGATCGGCGCCGGACTGAAAGCGCCGGTACGCCCGCGCATCCGCGACGAGATCTGGGTGAAGCTCTGGGGCAACCTGGCGTTCAACCCGGTCTCGGCGCTGACGCTGGCCACGCTTGACCGCCTGACCGGAGATCCCGGCCTGCGCGCGCTATGCCGGGGGATGATGCTGGAAGCGAAGACGGTCGCCGAGGCGCTGGGCACGCGGTTCGCCATCGACGTGGACAAGCGCATCGCCGGCGCGGCCGAGGTCGGCGAACACCGCACGTCCATGCTGCAGGATCTGGAACGCGGCCGGCCGATGGAGATCGACGCGCTGTTGGGCGCGGTGGTGGAGCTCGGTGAGGTGACCGGCCACGTCATGCCGCTATGCCAGTCCGTCCTCGCCCTGGTGCGCGAGCGCGCCCGGCAGGCCGGGTGCTACCCGCCGTGACGCCCGCCGGGGGCCGGCTCGCGGATCTGGCCCCCGGCGTGACGGCGGCAGTGTCGTTCGGCTTCTCCGACGTGCTGGGCAAGATCGTGTTCGGCGACGGTGCCGCGCCGCTGACCGTCAGCGGGGTGCGCGGCCTGCTGGGGGTTGCGATGCTGGCCGGCTGGCTGCGCGTGGGCACAAGGGCGCGTCCGCACGACCGCGGCCAGAGGATGGTTTCGATCGGTCTTGGTGTGCTGTTCGCAGCCAATATCTACGGCGTGCTGAAGGCGATCCAGCTGGTCCCGGTGCCGATCGCGATCCTGAGCTACTTCGTCTATCCGCTGCTGACCGGTCTGGCGGGCGCAGCGCTGGGGATCGAACCGCTGGGCGCGGCGGGAGCGCTTGCGGCGCTTGTCGCCTTCACTGGTCTGGCGCTGATGATCGGCGCCGCGCCGGCCGGCTTGGCGCCACTTGGGATCGCGGTCGCGTTCGCCGCCGCGCTGTGCCGCGTCGCGATGCTGCTAATCACGCGCACAAGGTTGATCGGCGCCGATCCGCGGCTGACCAGCTGGTATTCGCTGATCGCCTCGACCGTGGTGCTGCTGGCACTGGCTTGCGTCTCAGGCACCTGGGACTTTCCGCGTCATGCGCTGGGCTGGGGCGCATTCCTTGGCGTGGCGGTCGCCAGTACCGTTTCGACCTTGGGATTATTTGCGTCCACCGCGCGGATCGGCGCCTTTCGCACCGCTTTGGTGATGAACCTGGAACCGGTTGTCTCCACCGCGCTCAGCATTCTGGTGCTGCGCGAGACCATCACCGGGTTGCAGAGCCTCGGCGCCGCGATCATGGTGGCGGCGCTGGTCGCGTTCCAGCTGGTACGATAGGGGGGACGACATGCTGCCGATGCAGTTCCATACCATCCGCGACTTCGCGTTGCAGGCCGGCGGCCGCCTGGCCGAGGCGCGCATTGCCTATCTGACCCTCGGCCGCCTGGCGGCGGACGGGCGCAACGCGGTGCTGGTGACGCATGGCTACACCTCGGGCCCGCGCATGATCGAGGGTGGGGAGAGCGCATCCGAAGGCTCCTGGGCCGAGCTGGTCGGACCGGGCAAGGCAATCGACACCGATCGGTTCTTCGTGGTCGCGTCGAACATGCTGGGATCGTCGTTCGGATCCACCAATGCGGCCAGCATCGATCCGGCTACCGGCCGGGAATACGGGTCGCATTTCCCCGAGCTGACGGTGGGCGACATCGTCGCCGCCCAGAAATCCCTGCTGGATGGCTTGGGTGTGCGCGCGTTGATCGCCGTGGTGGGGCCGTCCTATGGCGGATTCCAGGCCTTCCAATGGGCGGTTGACTACCCGGACGCAATGCGCGGCGTGGTGCCGGTGGTCACCGGATTGCGCTCCCCGGTCGCGCGGATCGAGCCGTTGCTGGCGCAACTTGCGGCCGATCCCAACTGGAACGGCGGAGATTATTACGACCGCGGTGGGGTTGCCGATACGCTGACCGCGATGCGGATCGAGACGCTGAAGGGCTACGGTCTGGACGCCGGCCTGGCCGCGCGCTTTCCGGAAGCGGCGGCGCGCGCGGCGGAGCTTGCGCGGATCGCGCATTCCTGGGCGCGCCAGTTCGATGCGAATTCGCTGGTGATCCTGCGCAAGGCGATGCTGCGCTACGACCTGGCATCCCGGCTGGCCGCGATCCGGGCGCGGGTGATGTACGTGTTGTCGTCCACCGACGCGCTGTTCCCGCCGACCTTGGCGCCCGAGGTGATGGGGGCCTTGGAAGCCGCCGGCGTGCGCGCCGAGTACGTGCCGCTGGAAAGCAGCTTCGGGCACCTGGCGTCGGGGCTGGACGCGAAGAAATGGGCGCCGGCGCTGCGCCGGTTCATGGACGAACTGGCCCGGTAGCCGGGGCGGCCGGCGGCGCGCGCCGGCCGTCCCGAACTACGCAATCGACGAGTTGAACGCCCCACCGTCCAGCAGCAGATTATGCCCGACGATATACCCCGAGGACGCAGCGCACAGAAACGCGCAGGCCTCGCCGAATTCCGCCGGATCGCCCACTCGCCCAGTGGGATTCTCCTTGCCTCGTTCTGCCAGCACCTCATCCACCGGGCGCCCGGCCTTCTGC
>JAKAZJ010000059.1 GCA_021826565.1 Pseudomonadota bacterium
CTGCCGCCGGGCGCAACCCCGCCAGAATCCGCGCCCGCGCCTCCGCCACCGAAATCATCGCGGTCACTCCTGCCGGAATCCGCCCGACTTGCCGCCGTCCTTGGCGACCACGCGCAGCGCCTCGATCCGCATCCCGCGATCGACCGATTTGCACATGTCGTACACCGTCAGCGCGGCGACCGATGCCGCGGTCAGCGCCTCCATCTCCACCCCGGTCCGCCCGGTGGTACGCACCGTCGCCGCGATCTCCACCGCCGGCCCGGCCGGGTCCGGGGTCAGGTCCACGCTGACCGCATCGATCGGCAGCGGATGGCAGAGCGGGATCAGATCGGCCGTGCGTTTCGCCGCCATGATCCCGGCCAGCCGCGCCACCCCCAGGACATCGCCCTTCTTCGCCGTGCCCGCGGCGATCAGCGCCAGCGTGGCGGGCAGCATCGTCACCCGCGCCCGCGCCGTGGCGCTGCGCACGGTCACGTCCTTGCCGGAGACATCGACCATCGCCGCGCGTCCGGCCGCATCGAAATGGGTCAGCGCACTCATGCCACGACACTCGCGCCGTCGGGGTCGGTCACGGGCGGGACCGGGCGGGACGGATGCTCGGCCAGCAGGGCGCGCACCGCTTCGGCCACATCCGCCTGGCGCATCAGGCTTTCACCGACCAGGAAGCAGAACGTGCCGACCGCGGCCAGGCGGCGGAGATCGGCGGGGCCGGTGATGCCGCTCTCGGCAACCAGGAACCGATCCGGGGGGACCAGCGGCGCCAGTTCCTCGGTGACTGCCAAGTCGATCTGTAACGTCTTGAGATTGCGGTTGTTGATCCCGATCAACTGGGTCTGCAACCCGAGCGCGCGATCCAGTTCGCGCCGGTCATGCACCTCCGCCAGGACGTCCATGCCGAGTTCGCGGGCGGTTTCTTCCAAACTCCGCGCCTCGGCATCGGTGAGCGCGGCCATGATCAGCAGGATGCAATCCGCCCCCAGCGCCCGGCTTTCATAGACCTGCCATGGGTCCAGGATGAACTCCTTGCGCAGCACCGGCAGCTTGCAGGCGCCGCGGGCGGAAACCAGATCCCCGGCGCTGCCTTGGAAATACGGTGCGTTGGTCAGGACCGACAGGCAGGTGGCGCCGCCGGCTTCATAGCCGCGCGCCAGCTGCACCGGGTCGAAATCCTGCCGGATCAAGCCGCCGGAGGGCGAGGCTTTCTTGATCTCGGCGATCAGGCCGTATTCCCCGGCGCCGGTGGCGTGCTTGATGGCGCGGCCGAAACCGCGCGGCGGATCGGACTGGGCGGCAATGCCCTGGCGCAACACATCGAGCGAGGTGGAGGCCTTGCGCGCGGCGATCTCGGCGCGGGTGGCGGCGCAGATCCTGGCGAGAATGTCCTCGCCGGTTTCCGTGCCTGTCGGTTCGGCCATTCTGGGTCCTTGCGGTCGTGGCGGGGCGCGGCAGAGCGCACTCGCACCAAGGATAGCGGGTTCGCCCGGGAGCTTCCATCCCGCGCCGTCGCGGCGACAAGCGGCATGGCGTGCGGTCAGTAGACGCGGTCGCCCACGATCTGCGTGCGCCGCATGATCCGGCGGAACGGGCCGGCGTCATGCACCGCCAGGTGCTTGGTGCTGCGGTTGTCCCAGAAGGCGATGGAGCCGTTCGCCCAGCGAAACCGGCAGGTGAACTCGGGCCGGTGTCCCTGTTCCAGCAGATAGTCCAGCAGCGGCTTGCTCTCCGCTTCGGTCCAGCCCTCGAAGCCGACGGTATAGGAACGGTTCACAAACAGCAGCTTGCGGCCGGTCTCCGGATGGGTGCGCACGACCGGATGGACGCTGATCGTTTCGCGCCAGTCGGCATCCTCGCGCACTTTGGTCGCGCGTTGCGCGTTCATGCCGGCAAGCGGGCCGGCAACCATGCGGTCGCTATGCACGGCGCGAAGATGTTCCAGCGTGCGCTTCAACCCGTCCGACAGGCTTTCATAGGCAAGATACTGATTGGCGAATAAGGTATCGCCGCCATAGGGCGGCACTTCGATGGCATAGAGGATGGCGCCCAGCGGCGGCTCCGCCACCATGGTGGTGTCGGTATGCCAGTCCTCGCCCACGATCTTCTTGTCGCCGGGTTCGCGCCGGATATCGACGATCTCCGGGTCGGCGCTGACACCCTGGTAGTTCGGATGCAGGAAGATCTCGCCGAAGCGCCGGGTGAAGGCCTTGTGTCTGGCCGGGTCCAGCTTCTGATCGCGAAAGAAGATCACGCCGTGATCCAGCAACGCCTGGCGGATCTCGCCGATCAGGGCATCGTCCAGTTCTTCGGCGACGTCGACGCCGCCGATTTCGGCGCCGAGCGCGCCGGCGATCGGGTGGATCTCAATATGCCGATTACGCATGGGCCGTGCCTCCATTACGGGGACGGTGGCGGTTGCGGCATGGCCGGTCAAGGCCGGCTGGGCTGCGCGGGGCAAGGCGCGCCCTCGGCAGTTGCGCGCGCGATCGCTTGCGGCATGATGCAACGCCGTCCAACGAAGCAGGGAAGCGTCCATGTTAATGAGCACCGACCGCATCCTGGTCAGCCATGTCGGCAGTCTACCACGCTCGGAACCCTTGACCGATCTGCTGATCCGCCAGGAAGCCGGCGCGGCGATCGATGCCGCCGCGCTGGCGCGTGAGGTGGAGATGGCGACCGCGCATGTGATCGGCAAGCAGCTGCAAGCCGGGATCGACGTGGGCAATGATGGCGAACAATCGCGGGTCGGGTTCCAGACCTATGTGCCGCGTTGTCTGTGCGGCTTCGGTGGCTATTCCAAACGTCCGCCGGCGCGCGATCAGCTGGAATTCCCCAGCTATGTCCGTCAGGCGGCCCAGCGCTTTCCGCACACGGCGCGCGCCATGAACGCGCCGGCGGCGCTGTCGGACGTGCGGTATGTCAACGGCGCGCCGATCCGGGAAGACGCGGCAAGGCTCCGGCGCATGGGGGGAGGATTCGGCGAATGTTTCATGACCGCGCCGTCACCGGGCATCGTTGCCACGACCATGCTGAACCAGCATTACGACAGCCACGAGGCCTATCTGATGGCGCTGGCGCAGGCGCTCGCGAACGAATACCGGGCGATCCACGATGCCGGCCTGATCCTGCAGATCGACGCGCCTGACCTCGCGATGGAGCGGCATCGGTTTTTCGATGACCTGACCGACGCCGCATTCTTCGGTCAGCTTGAGCTTCATATCGCCGCGATCAATCTCGGGATTGCCGGCATTCCCCGCGACCACATCCGGCTGCATGTCTGCTGGGGCAACAATGACGGACCGCATATCTACGACATCGCGATGGCGGCCATCCTGCCGCAGCTTTACCGCGCCGAAGTCGGCGCGCTGTCGATCGAGTTTGCCAATCCGCGGCACCAGCACGAATACGATGCGCTACGCACCCACAAGCTGCCCGCGCATATGCTGCTGATGCCCGGCGTTCTCGATACCACGACGAATTTCGTCGAGCATCCAGAACTCATCGCCCGGCGGCTGGAGGAGGCGGTGTCCGTGGTCGGTGACCGTGAGCGGGTGATCGCGGGCACCGATTGCGGCTTCGGCACCTTTGCCGGGCGCGAATACGTGGCCGAGGAGATCGTCTGGGTGAAGCTCGCCGCGGCCGCCGAGGGCGCGCGCATCGCCTCGCGCCGGTTATGGGGCCGGGCTGGCGCATGATGGCGCGCTCGCGGCCCGCTACCGCGATGCCGCGCGCAGCCGTTCCAAAGCCCCCAGCGCCGCCCCGCTATCGATCGCCGCCGCCGCCGCCGCCACCCCCGCGCGCAAGTTCACGACCCGTCCGGTCACCATCAGCGCCGCCGCGGCGTTGAACAGGACCGTATCCCGATACGCGCCGGCTGCCCCCTCCAGCAGCGCGCGCAGCGCGGCGGCGTTTTCCCCCGCCTCGCCGCCACGGATCGCCGCGTGCGGCCAGGACGGCAATCCCGCCTCCGCCCCGGTCAGGCGGAACGCGCGGATCGTCCCGTCCGCCAGCGCCACCACGTGGTTCTCCCCGGCCAGGGATAGTTCGTCCAGCCCGTCGCCATGGACGATCCACGCCGCCTCGGTCCCCAGCCGGGCCAGAGTCTCGGCCATCGGCCGCGCCCAATCCGGCGAAAACACCCCGGTCAGTTGCCGCCGCACCCGCGCCGGATTGGCCATCGGCCCGAGCAGATTGAAGATCGTCCGCGTGCCCAGTTCCACCCGCGGCCCGGCCGCGTGGCGCATGGATGGATGATGCCGGGGCGCGAACAGGAACGCGCAGCCGGCGGTCTCCAGCACCGATGGCAGCCGCTCCAGCGGCACTTCCACCTCCACCCCCAGCGCGGTCAGCACGTCCGCCCCTCCGGTGCGCGAGGACAGCGCCCGGTTCCCGTGCTTGGCGACCGGCACGCCGCAGGCCGCCACCACGAAGGTCACGGCGGTGGAGACGTTCAGCGTCCCCGCGTTATCCCCCCCGGTGCCGCAGACATCCATGGCATCCGCGGGCGCGTCGATCGCGGTCATCCGCGCGCGCATCGCCCGCACGGCCCCGGTCAGTTCCGCCACCGTCTCCCCACGCACGCGCATCGCCATCAGCAGCGCGCCGATCTGCGCCGGCGTCGCCTCGCCTTCCATGATGGTTTCGAACGCGGATTCCGCTTCGGCCTCGGACAGGGTCGCGCCGGTGGCCAGTTGCGCCAGCGCGGGCTTGAGGCTGCGCGACACCGCGGTTCAGGCGGCGCGGGCGGGCGCGTTGCCGCCGCGCGCCAGGCGCAGGAAATTGCCCAGGATCACATGGCCGCTTTCGCTGGCGATGCTTTCGGGATGGAACTGCACGCCGTAGATCGGCAGCGCGCGATGGCGCATCGCCATCACGATCCCGTCCTCGGTCCAGGCGGTCGCGACCAGGGTTTCGGGCAGGCTGGCGCGATCGACGATCAGGCTGTGGTAGCGGGTCGCGGTGAACGGGTTCGGGACCGATTCCAGGATATCCGAGCCCGCATGATGGATGCGGCTGGTCTTGCCGTGCATCGGCACGGGTGCGCGGACCACTTCGCCGCCGAACGCCTGGCCGATCGCCTGATGGCCCAGACACACGCCCAGAATCGGGATGCGCCCGGCGGCGGCTTCGATCAGGTCCAGGCAGATCCCCGCTTCGTTGGGCGTGCAGGGGCCGGGTGACAGCACGATCGCCTCCGGCGCCAGCGCCAGCGCCTGAGCGACGGTGATCGCGTCGTTACGACGGACGTCGCAGTGCCCCCCGACATCGCCCAGGAAATGCACCAGGTTGAAGGTGAAGCTGTCGTAGTTGTCGATGAGCAGGATCATGCCGGTACTTTGCGGCGCCGGCGCAAGCCGCGCAATCCCCCGCGTTGCGGCCCGCGTGACGCCGGCGTAAGCCCGGCGCCGCCCATGCCGATCCGCCCCCCCTCAAATCCAAGCGCCCCGCCTGGCCATGCGGCCCGCGTCGCCATGGGCCCCGCTTGGCCATGAGCCCCGCCTGGACGCTGCGCACCGGCCGGCTGCGCCTGACCCCGGTCGCCTGGCCCGATCTGCCGGACCTGATCGCGCTGAAATCCGACCCGCGCGTCTTCGCCGTCATGCTGGACGGCGTGCGCGGCCCGGTGCGCGCCGCCGAGGAACTGGCCGCCGACATCGCCTTCTGGGCGGCGCGCGGCTATGGGATCTGGACCCTCCGCGATGCCGCCGGCGATGCGTTTCTCGGCCTTGTCGGCCTGATGGAGCGCGCGGATGGGCGCGGTGTCGCGCTCCGTTTCGCGCTCTGGCCGGAAGCCCGCGGTCGCGGCCTGGCGCGCGAGGCGGCGGGCGCCGCGCTGATGTTCGGCCACGAGATCGCCGGCCTGGCGCGCATCGTCGCCGTGGCGCGCGCCGATAATATCGGCTCACGCACCGTCCTGGGTGCGATCGGCATGGTGGAACGCGCCCGCTTCGTCCGCGACGGCACCGAAATGGTGCTGTACGACAGCCGGCGTGTTATCCGGCCCCGTTCACCTGGTGATGCAGCGCGGTGATCAGCGCGGCGACGCTGCCGCCATGGCGCGAGATGAACGAGGCATAGTCGCTTCTCTGGGTTACCCGCAGCGACGTGCCTTCGGCGACCACGTCGATGATCTTCTCCGCCCCGGCTTCCGGCTTCACCAACCAATCGACCTCGGCCGGGGCCTGGCCGGGCCGGGAGACGGTGGTCGCGACCATGGTCCCCTCCGCGCGCGGGACCGCGCGGCCGATCGCGAAGGCGACGCCCTTATAGGCGCCCACCTTGGCGGTGACGTTCAGGACCAGAACGCGGTGGAACAATTTCTGATATTCCGTGCGCTCGGCCGGGGTGGCGACGTGCCAGAAGCGGCCCAGGCAAAAGCGGGCGATCCCGTCCACGTCCACCCGGTTGTCGATGATCTGCTGCAGCGCCGCGGTTTTGGCGGCCGCGGGATCGGACCCGTTGATCACCTGGACCAGGGCGGCACCGGTGGCGCGGATGAAAGCGGCAGCCGGGTCCGCGCCAGCACCGGGGCCAGCACCGGGGCCAGCACTGGGGCCAGCACCGGGGGCGGCTTTAGCAGGGCGGCCCAACCCCGCCAGCGCGGCGATGGCGGGCAGGGACAGGACGGCGCGGCGGGTGGGCATCGGGGGCGCTCTCCGGTGGTCAGGGTGCGGATCAGGGGCGCGCGGCAGTGGGGGGGCGCCGCACATGGAGGCGCGGAAGCGGGGGCGGCGGCGTGGCCGGACGCGGGGCGGGTGCGGCCTGCGGGGCAGGGAACCAGGCGGGCACGGTGCCGGCGGGGGCGGCGCGTAGCTCGGCAATCTGCGCATGCCGGTGCTGGCGATACAGGCTGCGGAACGTGGCGTAGGGATCGAGCGCGGTGCGCTTGACCGCGCTGAGTTCGCCGATCACGCGGGAGCGGGCGTCGATCGCGCTGATCCCGGTGCGGCTCCAGCGCAACGCCGTCACCGCGGTGCCCTGACCGAACCAGCCGAGCGGATCGGCGGCGATGTCCACACCCTCACCCAGCGCGTCGCGCGGGTCGGAGGGGCCGAAGACCGGAAGATACAGGAACGGTCCCTCCGGCACGCCCCAGACCGCCATGGTCTCACCGAAATCGGTGTCATGCTCGGGGTAGCCGAGATGGGAGGCGACATCGAACAGGCCGAGCCCGCCCAGGGTGGTGTTGATCAGGAACCGCATCATGGTGGTGCCGGCGCGATGCGGCCGGCCGGCGAGCATGGCATCGGCCAGCGCCATCGGCGCGCTGAGATTGGTCAGCACATTATGCACACCCTGGCGCGCCGGCGCTGGCACCGCGTCCTTGTAGGCGACCGCCACCGGGCGCAGCACGGCCGCATCCAGGGCGTTGTTCACGCGGTAGAAGACGCGGTTGGTCGGCTCCAGCGGATCGTTGGTGCGAAGATACTCGGCCCGTGCTTCGGGGTGGGTTTTCGGCGGTACCGAGGCACAGCCGACCAACACCAAGCTGGCCAGCGCCGGGAGCAGAAAGGGGCGCAGTCGTGCGGCACGCATCTTGGGTTCCCGGAAAGGACCAGCAGGACCGGCCAGAACCGGTCTGGTCTATGTAGCACGGCATCGGCCGAAGGCCAGGGGCGGCGTGTCCCTAATCGCGCCGCCGTGAGAGGCTAGCCAGCAGCGCCGGCACGAACACAAAGCTGGCGAGCAGGGTGGCGCCCAGGCTGATCAGCAGCAGCGCGCCCATGCTGGCGGTCCCCGGATGATGCGACAGCGCCAAAGACCCAAACGCGGTCCCGGTGGTCAGCGCCGAGAACAGCACCGCGCGCGCCGTGGCTGAGCCCAGCACCGCGTGCCGCCCGGCGCGCCAGTTCATCACGAAATAGATATTGAACGCGACCCCCACGCCCAGCAACAGCGGCAGCGCGATGATGTTTGCGTAGTTCAGCGGGAGCGGCAGGAGCACCGCGACCAGCAGTGTGAGCAGCGCCGACAGCAGCAGCGGCGCCAGCACCAGCGCCACGTCCCGTGCCCGCCGCAGGGTGAGGGCCAGGATCGCCGCAATCGCGGCCAGCGCCAGCAACCCGGCGGTGCGGAACGCATCAACGATGGTGCGCGAGGTCGCCACCACCGTCACCGCCGGCCCGCCGGCATCCGGTGCGACGCGCAGCACCTGCCCCACGAACGCGGTCAGCCCGGCGCTGGTGCGGCTGTCGGCCTGTTTCGGCAGCACCTGCACCCGCGCCCGACCGTCTGCCAGCACCCAGTCGCGCGCGA
>JAKAZJ010000060.1 GCA_021826565.1 Pseudomonadota bacterium
TGGCCTGCCTGGGCGGAGGGATCACCCTGGTCGCGGCCAGCCGACGCTGGAAACACTGGGCGATCATTCCGATCGGCCTGGTCGCGGCGGTGCTGGGGTTCAACCTGATTCGCCTTGCGCTCGGCGCCGATATGGGCGTCGCCAGCCGCGCCGGCTGGCTGCTCGGCCCGTTCGCGCAGGGACAGATCTGGTCGCCGCCCGACTGGGGCGCGCTCGCCGGGCTCCCACTCGCGCGGCTGGTCGCGACCATCCCGCTCGTGCTCACCACCCTGTTGGCTGGGGGGACCACGGCGATCATGATGCTGAGCGGACTCGAGCTCGAACTGCACCAGACCATCGATATCAATGCGGAGCTGCGCGCGACCGGCTTCGCCACCGTTGGTGCCGGTCTGTTCGGCGGGATCGTGGCGTCCCCGTCGCTGACCTCCACCACGTTGGCTCACGGCCTGGGAGCGCGCGGACGTTCCGCGGGCGTGATCGCAGGCGCGGTCTGCGCCCTGATGCTGGCCGGGGGAACCGGCATGCTGGGGGCAATCCCGCGCTTCGCGATCGGCGCGCTGCTGGTGTTCAATGGCGCCGAGCGCCTGGTGGACCGGGTCTGGTTCGACCGCCGCCGTCTGCCGCCGCTGGAATGGGGGGCGCTGCTGGCGGTACTGCTGACCGTCGTCTGGGCCGGCTTGCTGACCGGGGTCGTGATCGGCCTCGGCATCACTTTGTTGCTGTTCGTACTCGACTACCGTCAGGTCTCGGTGGTGCGGGTGTCAGCGACCGGGGCCGCGCATCGCAGCAGCGTGATGCGTCCGCTGACCGAGGACGCAGCGCTGCGCGCGGCCGGTGCGGCGATCGGTCTCCTGCGGCTGCAAGGCTACCTGTTCTTCCTCAATACCGCCGCGCTGACCGAGGCGCTGCCGCCAGCCGGGCCGCGCTTCGTGATCATCGATTTTCGCGCCGTCGCCGGAATGGACAGCTCGGCGGGGATGACCGTGCGCCGGGTGCATCAGATTGCGCGCGAGCGCGGCTATGCGCTGATGCTGACCGGCCTCCGCCCGGCGCTGCGCGCCCGGTTTGTCAGGCTGCATTTGGCGCTCGCCTCCCCCGGCGTCCCAGAATGGAAGACCGAGGACCTGGCGCTGCAATACGCCGAGGCAACGGTGCTGGAAGCCGCCATCCCCCCCGGAACCGCGCGACCGGCCTCGTTCGCCGCGCTGTTCGCGGCGACGCTCGATCATCCGGTCGCGCCAGAGCGGATTGCGCCGTATCTCGATCATGGCGCCCTGGCACGCGACGCGGTGTTGATCCGTCAGGGCGATCGATCCGATTCGATGTCGCTGATCACCGCGGGCCGGGTCGCGGTGCGGCTGGATCAGGCGGATGGGCCGTCGCTGCCGCTCGCCACCGCCGGTCCGGGAGTGGTGATGGGCGAAATCGGCTTCTACACGGGCGTGCCGCGCACCGCGACCGTGCTGGCCGAGGTCGATACCCGCACCGAAACATTGTCGCAGGACTCGCTGGCGCGCATGGAGCGCGACGATCCGGCACTGGCGAGCCTGTTCCACCGCCTGATCACCCACATGTTGGCCGACAAGCTGGCGGCGAGCACCCGCCAGCAGGCGCAGAGCGGACTCTGACGGCCGCCCCGGCGGATGCGCCGGCGCGCGCCTCTGACCGGACAGAAGGGAGACGACGCATGAGAGTCCTGGCCGCGGAGGTCAGCACCGCCCTTGCCACACTCGACCCGCCTGCCGCGGTGCGTCGCGCCGGCGACACGGTAGCGGCGCTATGCCGGATGTTGCCGCGTTTAGAGGCCGAGCCGGCGGCCGACCTCGCTGCATTGCCGTTCCTCAGCGATCCCACTCTGCCGGCCGGGATGACCGGGATCATCCTCGCCGCCTGGCACCGGCGCCTGGCACGCACCGGCCGGCCCAGCCTGCCCGCGCTGCTGGCCGCGGCGTTCGACGCAATCGGTCTGGGGCCGAGCGCGCCCGAGCGGCGCCTGGCCATGCTGGGCGCGGTGCTTGCCCACGCCACCCCGGCGCCACGGTTCCACAATGCGCGCCACACGCGCGAAGTGGTGGCTGATGCGATCTGGCTGGCCGCCGCCACCTCGGCGCTGCCGACCGCGGATCATGCGCTGCTGCTACTGGCCGCGACCATCCACGATCTTGGTCATGACGGCGGCACCAACACGCGCGCCGACGCCTTCGGGCAGGTGCGGACGATCCCCTGCCTGCTGGAGGACCGCGCAGTGGCGTTGATCCTGCCCGCCGCGGCGCGGGCCGGGCTGGCGCCGGCGCGCCAGGCGGACCTGATCGCGATCGTGCGCGCCACCGATATCGCGCTGCGCCCGGCGCTGACCGCGCTGCACGACGCGCCCGGTTTGCCCCCGTCCCTGCTGTCCCGGCTGGCCGCGCGGCCACGCGCGCTCCGGGTCGCGGCGCTACTGGCCGATGCCGACGTGCTGGCCTCGGCCGGGTTGACGGAGGCGAGCCTGCGCACGCAAACGGCACGGCTCGGCGCCGAACGCGGCCGCTGGCTCGCACCGGCCGAGACGCTCGGGTTCTTCGATCACCTGCTCGGCGGGCGCTTCATCAGCAGCGCGGGTCGGCGTCTGGACAGCAATCTTCAGGCGTTGCGCGCCCGGATCGCGGCGGCGCGGTAACGGGGAAGGGATCTGGTTGCGACGCGGCCGTCTCTGTTGTAACCTCCTGCCGGGACCGTACGCGGTGCTCAAGGGCGGAGGGGGCTCTCGTGAGCGACGAGCCGGATCGCAAGCTGGCGGCCATTCTGGCCGCGGACATGGTGGGTTTCTCGCGCCAGCTCGGCCAGGACGAGGCCGGCACGCTCGCCCGCCTCGACCATGCCAGGCGCGCCACGATCGATCCCGCCATCGCCACCCATCGCGGCCGGATTTTCAAGCTGATGGGTGACGGCATCCTGGCCGAGTTCCCGAGCGCGGTCCTGGCGTTGCGCGCCGCAATCGCGATCCAGACCGGCCTCGGCGCGCACAACCGCGCGCTGGCCGAGGGCGAACGGATGGTGCTGCGCATCGGCGTCCATCAGGGCGAGGTCGTGATCGCCGGCGAAGACCTGCTCGGCGACGGGGTCAATGTCGCCGCGCGGATCGAGCCGCTCGCTCCAGCCGGCGGGATTTGCGTCTCGGCGCGGGTATATGAGGATTCGATCGGCAAACTGCGTCTGGGGTTTCAGGATCTGGGCGACCGCCCGCTCAAGAACATCGACCGCCCGGTTCGCGTCCTGCGTGTGTTGCTGCCCGGGGAGGACGCGATCGCGCCGGAACCGGAACCGTTCGCCGAGCGAACCATGGTACGCGCTGCCGTCGACGCTGCCGAGCGCACCTATGTGCGCGTCGCGGTCCCGCGGCGGCGCCATGTGCTGCTGCTCTCCGACCCGACCGGCGCCTCCCGCATGGTCCCGCTCGGCACCACGCCGCTGACGATCGGGCGGATCCCGCCCTGTGGACTGGTGCTGGACGACCGCGAGGTCTCGCGCCAGCACTGCCGGATCGAGATCGCGGGCGAGCACGTGGTGCTGACCGACCTGCAATCCACCAATGGCACGTTCCTGGACGGACAACGGATCGCGGTGCCGACCCGGCTGGCACCGGGCGCGCGGATCGTGCTGGGCCGGCACGGGCTGGTGTACGAGCGCGAGGAACTGGAAGCCGATCCGGAAGCGACCGGCACCGCGCACCGCATCACCGTCAGCCCGCCCAAAATCAGCCTGACCGGGCGCGTGGCCGCCGTCGAGGCCGGCTGACCCAAGCCCGCTACGGCGCGGTCCGTGCCCATAGCGCGCGCACCGACCGCATCATCTCCTGGGCTTCCACCCAGCGGTCCGATAATTCGTACCCGTCCGCGCCGGTGATCGCGTAGGGCGGCGGCCCGAGCTCCACCAGAAACGTCAGCCGCGCGTCCGGACCCGCGCGCCGGCGCCAGGAACGGAACCCGTATTCCCACCACCCCATGAACAGCGCCACCCAGTCCCGATGCTGGGGAAATCCAAGCTGCACCTGCACCTGCTCGCGTGAGGCCACGCGCCCGTGCAGCCCCCAGCTCTGGTCCAGGACGCGATGGATCAGCGCGTGGTTCTCCGCGCTCACCGGCCAGGCGAATTCCCGCCCCACCAGATAATGCGACAGATCGGCGGTCAGCCGCAGATCCGGGAAACACTCCAGCAGCCGCAGGGTGAAGAACAGGTCGGTGGTCATGCGGTCGCGATGGGTCTCGACATGCACCGCCACGCCGGCCCGCTCGGCGAGCCGCCGCCAGCCGTCCAGCAGCGCGATGCAGTCCTCCAACCGGTGCGGGCGGATATCGGGTTGGAGGTTGACGTGATCGGCACCGAGTTCGGCCACCAGATCGAGGACCGGCGCCAAATCCTCGACCCGGCTCGGGTAGCACTGCGCCTGCCAGGTCAGGCCGTGGTCGCGCAGAAAACCGGTGACGCGGCGGGCGAAGGCGGGATCGACGAAGCGCACGCCCGCACCGTCGAACCCGGCGTCGCGGATCATCTGCAATTGGGTCTCGAGCGGCCATTCGGCGCCGTCCGGGCGGCGGCGTTCCATCGCCCAGAGCGACTGATAGACGGCAAGGGTCTGCGGCATGGTGGGACCCGATGGAGCAGCGATCCGGTAGCCTACGCCCGCTGTCGCCGCGGAGTCACCCGTCGGATCACCCCCTGTGTCCCCCTGGGCTCGGCTCGGTCTTCGGCCGCGGGTTGAAATCCGCCGGCGGGGTGGTGTGGATACCAAGCTGCGCATCCACCGGCACGATGCCGAGCGCCTTGCACCCATAACCGGTGACCGCCGGCAGCCGATCCACCAGCCGCGCCGGTGTTTCGGCATAGGATGGCGGCAGCGGCGCGGCGCGTCCGGACAGCCGCGCGGCATCGAAACCGGACAGCAGATCGGTCACGTCCGGGGTCAACGCGTCCTCCGGCCCCAGGTTGGCCTGGTGGAAGCGCAGCCGACCGATCTTCCGCCCCTCAAGCTCGTCAGGCAGGCTCGCCAGCGGCGGCAGCGCGAACAGGGCATCGACGAATTTCACCACCGAGGCATGATTGCCCACCGCATGGACCACCGCGTGAACCCGCGCATAGGGCGAGATCAGCAGCAGCGGCACCCGCGGTCCGTCGCTGATGCGGTCTCCATTCGGCCCGTATTGCAACGCCGGCGGCGGGACGTGGTCGTAATCGCCTTCGGAATCGTCCCAGGTGATGATGATGGCCGCCTGCTTCCAGTAGCGGCTGGCGGCGATGGCGTTGACCGCGCGCGCCACCATTGCCTCGCTGATTTCTGCGTCGGAATAGCCCGGATGGTCGTCATCGCCGAGGAAGCGGCGCTGCACCGCGGCCGCCGGGTCGGCCGGTTTCAGACCGAAGATGTTGTCGTAGCCGCCCTTGACGTAGAATACGCCACCGGCTGCCGGCAAGGTGCCGCCCTTCAGCGCGGCAAAGAAATCGGCCAGTCCCCGCAGCTTTGCCCGCATCACCGGGTTGTTGGCGATGTAGCCGAAATATTGCGGCCCGTTATGATGGGTGATGTAGGACGCGTGCTGACCGGTGGCATCGGTCGGATCGACGCTGTCGGTCGGTTCGTGGTCGAACCCTTCCTCGAACCAGCGCCAGTCCACCGCGGCGTGGCCGCCATGCCCGATCGCCGCCACGTCCTGGCGCACATCGGCCAGATCCGTGGCCGCCCGCGTATCCTGGGTCACCACCCCGGGCAGGCTGCGCCCGGCCAGGGTCAGCGGCAGCGAGGCATAGGTCTGATTGAGCTGGATCGGATACGGATGCGCACCGGCGAAATCATGCGCGTTGACGGCGATCTTGTGGGCGGTCGGATCCCGGGGCGAGCCCCAGAGCGGGTCGGCATCGTTGGCCACCGGCTCGCCGAGGTCATGGTTCGCATCCCACCACGCCGCGGCCGGATGCAGCATCCACTGCGTCACGCCGGTCTGCGCCGCGATGATCGACAGATTGCCCGGGGTGGAGGGACCGACGATTTCCTGGAAGATATGATCGTACAGGGCGAAGCGGTCGGCATAGCGCCACAGGATCGGCACCGTGTCGCAATCCTCGTGGGCCATGGCGAGTTCGCCGAACTGCTTGGCTTTCAGGCTCGGCTTGCCGTGCGGAGAATATTTGCGTTCCTCGGCCAGCGCGAAATGGTCCATCAGCGCGTGGCCGGCCTCGATATCCATCTTGCGGAACAGGATGTCGTGGGAGTGATCGACATCGTCGGTGTCGGCGGCGAACTGCGCGGGGCCGATGCGGAACGGGCCGATCGTGCCCAGCGTTCCGTCGGTGTTCAGGATCGGCTGGACGAAGCCGGGCGTGGCGACGCCGGGGCGGCTATAGATCCCGTCGGCGCCGGGATAGGTGCCGAAATAGGAATCGAACGAGCGGTTCTCCTGGTACAGAACGAACACGTATTTGATGTGGCGGCGCACCAGCGCCAGGCGCTGCGCCGCGGTCAGCCCCGGCTCACGCGCCACCGGCACAAGATAGGCACGCACATCCGGCGTGGGCGCCGTGCGCAGCGGAGCGGCCTGGGCGGCTACGAGACCCAACGCGGCAACGAGACCCAACGCAGTGGCGCCGACCAGCGCGGCGAGACGGCGGACGAACATACGAAGCCTCCGAGACATGCGAACAGGTTTCGCGGGTGCTCCGGGGTGGTGCAAGCGACGATTTTATGACGCACCGACGCGCGGTACCGAGCCTGAAGCGGCCCCTGAAGCGGCCGTCCCCGGCGTAGCGGGCTGCACCATGCGCAGCGCGGTGCCGACGATCGCGCCCACATTGCCCAGATCCGCCGGCACGATCAGCGTGGTCCCCGCTTTCGCCAGGTTGCCCCACTGGCCGATGAAATCCTTCGCCAGCTGCATCTGCAACGCCGCCATCCCGCCATCGGTCACCGCCGATTCGCCGATCGTGCGGATTGCCGCGGCGGTGGCGGTCGCGACCAACTCGATCGCCTTGGCCTCGCCCTCGGCGCGTAGCACCTCCGCCTGGCGGCGGCCGTCCGCGACATTGATGTCCTGCTGGCGCTGGCCCTCGGAGGTGTTGATCTGCTGCTGGCGCAGCCCTTCCGAGCGCGCGATCGTGGCGCGTTTCTCGCGTTCGGCGGTGATCTGCAATTCCATCGCGCGCAGGATCTCGGGCGGCGGATTGATGTCCTTGATCTCGTAACGCAGCACCTTGATGCCCCAGTTCACCGCCGCCTCGTCCACCGAGGCCGCGACCGCGGTGTTCAGCAACTGGCGCGAGGACAGCGCCTGATCCAGATGCAGCTTGCCGATCTCCGATCGCATCGTGGTCTGCGCGAGCTGCATCGCCGCGTTCATCGGGCTGGACGAGCCATACGCCGCCTTCACCGGATCGGTGATCTGCAAATACAGAAACCCGTCCACGGTCAGGGTGGTGTTGTCGAGCGAGATGCAGACCTGCGGCGCCACCTCGGTCGGGATCTCGCGCGTATCGAAGCGATAGGCGATGCGGTCGGTGAACGGGATCAGCAGGTTCAGCCCCGGGCCGAGCACGCGATGGAACCGGCCCAGCCGCTCGACCACCCAGGCCTGCTGCTGCGGCACGATCCGCAATCCGTTGCGCAGGATGGAGAAGGCCACCAGCAGCACCAGGAAAATCACGATCAGCGGGGTCACGGTGGCAAACATCAGGAAGGCTCCTGGGCGACGGGGGGAAGCGGGGATACGCGCAGCAGATGGTCGCGCCGGCCGACGATCCGCGCGGTGGCGCCGGGCGAAAGAGCAGCGCCGGTTGCCATCTCGGCCTCCCAGCGCGTGCCGCGATAGGTGACAATCAGGCGGTCGGTGCCGGCGACGAGGGATTCCACCCGGACCTCCTGATCCAGGTCGAAATCCCGCAGACCGGTGCGGCGCGCGGCGTGGCGCCTGGTGATCCAGATCAGGACCAGGGCCGCCAGCAAACCGCCGAGGAACGTCACCAGCAGGATTTCCTCGGGCAGGACGAAGCCCAGCGCGAAGGTCACGAAGGCCACGGCGGCGACCGCGGCAAGATAGAACGTGCCGGTATGCAGCTCCACCAGCGCGGCCCAGAGGGCGAGGATCAGGAACACCCATTGCATGGGCGTAGCATAGGCCAGTGCTGCCGCGGCGGCTATCGGGTGGCCCAGGGCATCTTGCGCGTCGCGCTGATGATGATATATGGTAGTGATATCGTATAGGAACAC
>JAKAZJ010000061.1 GCA_021826565.1 Pseudomonadota bacterium
GCGCCTGCGCGGCATAGAGCGAGGCGAGCGTGGCGGGGCGCGGCAGGCTGCCGGTGTGGGTGGTCAGGATGCGGGTGTCGCTGCGCTGCATGGGGGGGCAAAGGTTGGGGTTGGAGTGCCATGCAGGCTGGCGCGGATCGCGCGGAAAAGCCAGCCGCCCGGATGGCCGCGCCCCTCCGGGTCGGGGAACGCCGCGCTCGGGGACGGGGATGAGGTTCTGTCCGGGGCGGCCGGCCGTGATCTGATCGCGCGAGCACCGGGACCGTCCTGGGGCTTCCGCTCCGCGGCCCCTGCCGCACGCCGATCCGTCTGCGCCGACGGAAACTTGATCCAGATCATCGCCGCGTCCTTCGCGCCGGCTCACGCTGACGGAGAGATCCGGTTCGCGGGCAGTCCCGCCAGAATGCAATCATGCCATCCTATTCGTTGTCGATCCCGCCGCGCGAGCGCGCCCCCGTCCTTGCGGCCGATCCCGGCACGGTCAGCGTGCGCTTGAATGCACCGACCATGCTGGGGAGGAAGCATTTCGATCCGCGGTGGTCCGCGCTCTCTGCCCGCCACGGGTCCGGTGCCGTGCTTCGCCCGCGTGGCCTGGCGCTGGGCGCGGCCGACCAGGCGTCCGATGCGCCGCTGCCGGTCACGGTGGTGCCACGAATGGGTGCGGACAGGATGCTGGAGAATGTCCATGATCGAGACGCGCCTGGCTTTCGCGGCAATGCCGTTGCACGCGCCGGTCGCGGCCGGATCACCCGTCACGCCATGATACGGTGGTGCTCCCGGCGGTGGCGGTTGCCTTCGCGCGACGGCCGGAGGTACGCGTCTGTTGCGATATCGCGTGGACTCCGCGGGCGTGGAGGCCGGTCCCGCCTGGGAGTTTTTCTGGTCGCATGACGCATCCGCGCGGCTGGGAAAGGATAGCGTTGGTGAGCGATGTCGCGCGGGTTCCGCAGCTCGGCCCGGGAGCTGGAATGCCCGGGCGGCTGGCCGCGCGACATCGGGCTGTTCGTCGGCTGGGCTTGAACGGCTGGGCGTGAGCGCCTGGGCTTCGGCGCCGCTGGCGTGCGGGTGCGATCGGCACGGTTTTCGTAACGGAGTGGCACTATTACCCAGGTTCGGCACAGCACGAAGGCGAAGCAGACGTCGCGGCGCGGCGGCGACGGAGGCGTCACCGCCGCCGACATCGCCGCGATCGTCGCCGGGCGCCATCCCGATCCGTTCGCGGCCCTGGGGCCGCATCGGACCGCACGGGGCATGGAACTGCGGGTCTTCCTCCCCGGTGCGCGGGCGGTGACACTCAGGGCCGGTGGCACAACGCGCGTCATGGCGCGGCGCGACCCGGCGGGGGTCTTCGTCGCCATGCTACCTCCGGCCGTCACGCCGCCCGATTACCGGCTGCAGGTGACTACGGCGGAGGGGACGCGCGCGCGGCATGATCCCTACGCCTTCGCCCCGGTACTCGGCCCGCTCGACGATCATCTGCTGGTCGAGGGCACGCATGAACGTCTCTATGACCGCCTCGGCGCGCACCCGATGCGCCATCAGGGCGTGGATGGCGTGCATTTCGCGGTGTGGGCGCCGCATGCGCGGCGGGTTTCCGTGGTCGGCGACTTTAACCGTTGGGACGGGCGTTGTCATCCGATGCGGAAACGCCATGACAGCGGGGTATGGGAGATCTTCCTCCCCGGTCTCGGCGCGGGGACGATCTACAAATACGAGCTGCTCGGGCCCGACTTCGCGCTGCTGCCGCTGAAAGCCGATCCATTCGGCTTCGCCGCCGAACGCCGACCCGCGACCGCATCGGTGGTGGCGCGCACCGACGCCTTCGCCGGGGCCGCGTGGCACCAGGGCAACGATGCGCATCGTCGGCCGATGGCGATCTACGAAGTGCATCTGGGCTCCTGGCGGCGCGGGCCGGATGGGGGTTTCCTGAGCTACGACGCGCTGGCGGACACACTCGTCCCCTATGCCGCCGGGCTCGGGTTCACCCATCTCGAGCTCATGCCGGTGACCGAACACCCGCTCGACGCCTCCTGGGGCTATCAACCGATCGGGCTCTTCGCGCCCACCAGCCGCTTCGGCGATCCCGCCGGCTTCGCCCGTCTGGTCGATCACGCCCACGCCGCCGGGCTCGGCGTGATCCTCGACTGGGTGCCGGCACATTTCCCGACCGACATCCACGGCCTGGCCCGCTTCGACGGCACGGCGCTCTACGAGCACGCCGATCCCCACCGCGGCTTCCAGCCGGACTGGAATACCGCGGTCTATGATTTCGGCCGCCGCGAGGTGGCGAACTTCCTGCTCGCGAGCGCGCTTTACTGGGTGGACCGCTACCGCGTCGACGGGCTGCGCGCCGACGCGGTGGCGTCGATGCTCTATCTCGACTATTCGCGCCCGGCCGGCGCCTGGACGCCCAATCCGGACGGATCGAACGACAACCGCGACGCGTGCGCCTTCCTGCGCGACGCCAATACGCGGATCTATGCCCGCCATCCGGACGTGGTGATGATCGCCGAGGAATCCACCGCCTGGCCGGGCGTGTCGCGCCCGGTGGATGCCGGCGGGCTAGGGTTCGGGTTCAAGTGGAACATGGGGTGGATGCATGACACCCTGGCCTATCTGGCGCAGGCGCCGGTGCACCGGCGCTGGCACCACGACAAGCTGACCTTCGGCCTGCTCTATGCGTGGTCGGAGAATTTCATCCTACCGCTGTCACATGACGAGGTCGTGCATGGAAAGGGCTCGCTGCTCGGCCGCATCCCCGGCGATGCCTGGCAGCGCTTCGCGACGTTGCGCGCCTATTACGGCTTCATGTGGGGCTATCCGGGCAAGAAGTTGCTGTTCATGGGGGGCGAGTTCGCACAACAGGCGGAGTGGAACCATGATCGCGCCCTGGACTGGCAGCTGCTCGATGAGCCGGCGCATCGCGGCGTGCAGGGGCTGATCGGCGATCTGAACCGCGCCTACCGCGCGCACCCGTCGCTGCATGCGCGCGATTGCGAGCCGGACGGGTTCCGCTGGATCGTGGCCGACGATGCCGATGCCTCGGTGTTCGCCTGGCTGAGGCTGGCCCCGGACGCGCCGCCGGTCGCGGTGCTGTGCAACTTCACCCCCGTGCCACGGCACGCTTACCGCATCGGCCTGCCGGTGGCGGGGCGTTGGCGTGAAATCGTCAACACCGATGCCGGCGCCTTTGGGGGGAGTGGCCTCGGCAACCAGGGCGCGGTGTGGGCCGAACCCCATGCCTGGCGCGACTTCCCGGCCTCGGCCGAGGTCCTGTTGCCCCCGCTCGCCACCGTCTGGCTACTTTGGGATCCGCAATGACAACGCCGCGCGTCACGCCCGGCCGGCCGGAGCCACTCGGGGCACAGGTGGACGCGTCGGGGCTGAACGTCGCGCTGTTCTCCGCCCATGCGGAGGCGGTGTTCTTCTGCCGTTTCGAGGGCGCGCGGGAAGCCGAGCGCGTCCGCCTGCCGGCCCGCACCGGTGACGTGTTTCACGGCCATATCGCGGGCCTCGGCCCCGGCACGCGCTACGGGCTGCGGGTTGCGGGACCGTCCGATCCCGCGCGCGGGCACCGGTTCGATCCGGACAAGCTGCTGGCCGACCCCTTCGCCAGCCGGTTCGACTGTCCGTTCCGGTTGCACCGCGCGCTTCTGCCTGGTGCGGGCGACAGCGCCGATGTCGTTCCGAAAGCGATTGTCGAGGGCGAGCCGCCGCCTCCGCTGGACCCGCGCTTCGCGTGGGACGGCGGCGTGATCTACGAGCTCAATGTCGGCGCCTTCACTCGCCGTCACCCGGACATCCCCGCGCCGATTCGCGGTACCTTCGCGGGCCTCGCCCATCCGGCCGCGATCGCCCATCTGCGCCGCCTCGGCGTCGCGGCGGTGGAGTTGATGCCGTCCACGCCACGAATCGAGGCACCGCACCTGCCGCCGCTCGGGCTGGCCGATGCCTGGGGCTACAATCCGGTGACTTTCGCCGCGCCCGATCCGCGCCTCGCCCCGGGCGGCTTCGCTGAGGTGCGCGCCACCGTCGCGGCGCTGCACGCGGTCGGGATCGCGGTGCTTCTCGATATCGTGCTCAACCATACCGGAGAATACGACGAGACGGGTCCGATGCTGTCGCTGCGCGGGATCGACAACGCCAGCTATTACCGGCTCGATCCCGCGGATCCGTCCCGCTACCAGGACGATACCGGCTGCCGCAACACGCTGGCGTTGGATCGTCCCGCCGGAGTGCGGCTGGCGATGGACGCGCTACGCGCCTGGGTGCTGCGCGCCGGGATCGACGGGTTCCGTTTCGATCTCGCCACTGCACTCGGCCGCAGAGTCAACGGCTTCGACCCGGCTGCGCCGCTGCTCGCCGCGATCGAGCAGGACCCGCTGCTCCGGGTCCGCGCCCGTATTGCCGAACCATGGGATGTGGGTTCGGCTGGCTATCGCCTGGGCGCGTTCCCGTCCGACTGGGGCGAATGGAACGACCGCTGCCGCGATACGCTGCGCCGGTTCTGGCGCGGCGACCCCGGGCAGCTCGGCGCCCTGGCCACCGTGCTCTGCGGCTCGGCCGATCTGCTCGCGCCGCGCCATCGCCCGCTGACCCGTTCGGTCAATTTCGTCACCGTCCACGACGGGTTCACCCTGGCGGACCTCGTTTCCTACGCGCGCAAGCACACGGTGGCGAACGGGGAGGATGGGCGCGACGGGACCGATACGAACTGGTCCTGGAACCACGGCACCGAGGGACCGAGCGACGATCCGGGGGTGCGCGCCGCCCGCGCCGCGGATATGCGCGCGCTGCTCGCCTGCCTGCTGCTGGCGCGCGGCACGCCGCTGCTGGGCATGGGCGACGAATGCGGGCGCGGCCAGGGCGGCAACAACAACGCCTATGCGCAGGACAATGCCGTGTCCTGGTTCGACTGGGAGGGGATGGACCACGCGTTGTTCCGCTTCGCCGCCCGGCTGCTCCGGCTGCGGGGCCACTGCCGCCTGGCGCGCGGGGACGCGCCGTTGCGCGGCACGCCGGCGGCACCCGGTGAGCCGCCGGACGTGGCATGGCGGACGCCGGAGGGCGCGGGGATGGGCGTGGCAGACTGGGAGGACCCCGAGCGGCGCACGCTGGTCGCGGCGCTGTTCGCCCCGGCGGCCGATGGCGCGGCGGAGGAACGCGCGGTGCTGGTGGTGCATGGCGGGATGGAGGCGGTCCGGGTGCGCCTGCCGGACCCACGGACGGGACGCGGATGGCGGCTCGTGCTGGACAGCGCGACGCCGGCGCGGCGGGAGCGGTGCGGGGCGTGGTTGGCGGTGGCGGCACGGTCGGTGGTGGTGGCGGGGGAGGCGGGCGCCGAACCGAAACCACTGCCACCGCAACCACATCGGCCGATGGGCGCTGACGCCCCATGACCCGAAGGGGCCGGACAACGCCGACCGTTCCCGCCGCCATACCCCGAAAGGCGCCCTACGCTCGGCCCGTCCTCGCGAAAGGCGCCCTTCGCCACGCCCCGAACCCGCCCGCAAACGCGCAGCGCACAGGTCACGCGCCTACCTGCACCCGCGCCTCGCCGCCGCCCTCTCCATCGCGCCACCGCCAGGACACCGCCACCGTTGCCCCCGCCGCCACCGGCTTGGTTCGCAGGGCCGCGGCGTGCAGCCCGAACCCCACCTCGAGCGTTCCCCGCTCCTCGCGGTCGGCGCCGGCCGCCGTCCAGCGCACCAGCGCCGGCCGCTCCAGCACCACCACCAGCCGCGTGCCCGCCGCCATCCGCGCCACCGGCGCCCAGGGGGTCCACACGCTGCGCACCGAAGCGCGCCGCTGGGCCCGATACCGCCGCCCCACCGAAGCCGGCGCATCCACCGCCCGCCCGGCGTGGCGCGAAATGACCAGCTTGACGAATTCCGCATGCGCCCAGGCGAGCGGCGTGGCCGAGCCGGTCGGCCGGCCGGGAGACAGGAACCGGCGCGGAATCGCCTCGGCGTCCCACACCTGCTCGGGGATCATGCCGCCCTTGCCGGCCATCGCCGCCATCGCCTCGAGCAGGGCCAGGGGATCGCGCCCGGCGGCAAGCTCATAGTGCCCCCGCTCGCCGGCCAGCAGCGGCCAGGCCCGGCCGCGGCCGGCGCCGGTGTAGGGGGCGCCCGTCTCCGTCTCCCCGTAGCCGTCGCCCACGTAGCGGTGCCAGGCGGGGCCGTTGGGGGTGTCGGTCTTGAGCAGCGCGTCGGCCAGTTTCAGGCTATCGACCACCAGCTTGTCGTCGGCCCGGCGCAGGCCGAACCGCACCAGCGCCAGAAAATCGAGCGACACCAACTCGGCGGCTGGAATCGCCCGCGGCGTAGGCTGGTTGTGCAGCGGAATCGGCGTGGCCAGCGCGCCGGGGTCGGTCAGGATCGCCCCCGGCGCCAGGTGTACGTAGTGGGCGGGAATGCCTTCCTGCCCGGCCAGAGGTCCGCCGCGCGCGACCAGCCAGCGCTCGATCTCGGCGTTCCAGAAATCCGCCGTGACCAGCGCCAGCCAGCGCAGCCGCAAGGTCAGGAACGGGGCCCCGGCCACCAGCGCGGCGATCGCGCAGGCCAGCGTGTAGGGCGTGATCCCGGCGCTTTCCTCCCACCTGTCCTGCTCGCTCACCGGGCCGCTGCGCAGCAGGTAGCCGAGCGCGGTGGCGACCATGTCCGCCACTTCGGTCCCGCCCAGCGCGTCGCGTTCGGCCAGCAGCGCGGCCAGCAGCACGGGGCAGGCGGTCTGGTCCAGCTGCTTGCCCTGCCAATAGGGCCGCCCGCCCAGCCACTGGTTCTGCTCCCAGTGCCCGTCCTCGCGCTGGGTGGCGATCAGGTAGCGCAGCGCGTTGCGCGCTTCCTCCTCGGCCCCCAGCGCCAGCAGGGCGGTGGCGCACTGCACTAGGTCGCGCGGCCAGACCAGGTGGTAGCCGCCGCGTTCGGTGCCGCGATCGCCCCAGGGGATGCTCAGGCTGGCGACCATCGCGCCCGGATAGGTCTTATCCAGATGGCTGCGCAGCACCATGGTCGAGGTCATGAACTGCTCGCGCAGCGCGTCCGGCGCCTCCCAGCGCACCGGGTTGCGCCGGTTGGCGCCGGCGTACCAGGCCTGCCAGTCCGACACCTGGCGCAGCAGCACGGCGGCGAAGGGCTCGAGCAGGCTGGAGACCGCCAGCGTCGCCGCCGACTGCTTGGTGGCGGCGAACCCCAGCGCCAGCACCGCCTGCGCGGGCAGCGCGGCCACCAGCGCCACGTTGCCCGGCCCCGCGCGCGTGTATTCCCAGGTCAGTGCCCCATTGGCGGCGAAATCCTGCCAGCCGTCGCTGCGCCCGACATAGCCGGTGCTTGCCGCGCCGAACGCGTCGCGCTGGGCCGCGTCCGCCGCGACCAGCGCGAGGCCGTACGGTCCCTGCTCCGCCCACAGCACGCGCCGGCCGCGATACTGCGCCACCGCGGCGACGTTGCCCTCCCCGGTCGCGCCGAGCCGGGGGGCCAGCAGCGTGTAGAGCCGCAGCGCGGGATCGCCGGTCAGCGTGGCCTCGACCAGCAGCACGTCGCGCAGCGGATCGGGGGTGACGCGCAGGCGCAGGCGGAAGCGCGGATGGGTGTGCAGGATTTCCACCGCCGGCACGCCGGACGCCACCAGCCGGACTTCGTACGTGCCGAGTCGCTTCACCTCGACCCAGAACCCGGCCCCGTCGGCGACGATGAAGCCGAGGTCGCGGATCTGCGGCAGATCGACGCGCGGGTAATAGACCTCGGTGACGATGCCGAACCCGAGCGTGAACCACAGCCGCGCCGGGCCGAGCGAGCCGCCCACCACGTCTTTCGCGCTGCTGGTCCAGGTGGGCGCGATGCCGGGTCGGCCGGGCGCTTCCACGAGCAGCGGAGCGGAAGACCCGACCAGAACAGGATTCGCGTCGAGCGGCATTTCGGAGTCACCCTGGCACAGCGGTATTTACGGGAGTCTAACACCGGTGGCGACGCTGGCCAGGGACCGGGAGTAGCGCCGCTCCGCGACGGATGGCAGGGAAGCAGACGCCATGGACGAGGACGAGCGCGCACGGATCGGCCGTCTGGCCGCGCTGGCGGGGATCGAGCCCGGCTATCGCGACACCGCCGGGCAGTTCCGCCCGGTCTTGCCGGAGGCGCAGGCGGCCCTGTTGCGGGTGCTGGGCTACGACGTCTC
>JAKAZJ010000062.1 GCA_021826565.1 Pseudomonadota bacterium
GCGGGTCGAGCAGCACCAGGCCGCGGCGTTCCGGCGGGGGGAGCAGGGCCTTCACAGCCGCGTAGCCGTCGCGTTGGTGCACGCCGACCTGGGGGTCGCGGGAGAACCTGGCGCGCAGGGCGGCGTGGTCCTCCGGGTGCAGTTCGCAGCAGGCCAGGCGGTCGCCGGGGCGGAGCAGCGCGCGGATCAAGGTCGGCGAGCCGGGGTAGGTGGCCGGCTCCGCGACCAGAGCCAGATAGCGGGCGAGGGCCGGCGGCGGGTCGGCGCGCAGCCGGAAGATGCCGCCGCGCCATTCCCCGGTGCGCGTCGCCGGCCCGGCGGCGAGGTCGGCGCCGCCCGGCCCGGCATGGGTGTCGAGCACGAAGAACGGGCGCGGCTTGCGGGCCAGGGCGTCCAGCAGCCAGACCAGCAGCGCATGTTTCATGCAGTCGGCGAAATTGCCGGCGTGGAAGGCATGGCGGTAGTTCATCGCGTGCGCACCAAAGCGACGGCGCAATTCTTCCGTGACCAACTTCGCTCATGTGCGCAGATGCACATGAGTTACCTCACCGCCACGATGATCACCATAATCGGGCACATTCGCGTCTCCCGCGCCTAGCACCGTCGCTAACGCCCGCTCCCGAAGAGACCAAGATTGCGCACGAAATTCGCCCAGTTCTGCAACAACATTCCAAGTGGCGCTATCGCGTAGCAGCCGGGCGCCGCGCCATGGGCTAACCCCGTCACCACTAGGATCGGCCCGACCGTCAAGCCGAGGCCGACCGCCGTGTTGACCCAGACCGTCGGCGGGTTGGGCCGTTCCGCTGCGCGACGACGACGGCGCGGGTAGCTCAGATACCACGCCAGCATCAGGACCAGCGCCACGACGCCGGAAAGCCGCCACACGAATTCTGGCGACAGCGCGAACAGCGAAAGAAGGCCCGGCAGCACGGCAAGTCCGGCAGCGCACAATCCCGTCTCGGCATAGGTTCGGGTACGGTGCAAACTCAGCCGGCTCGGATGTCCCTCGACTTCCTGGCTCAGAATGATCGCGATCGTTGCTAACCCAACAAAGGTAACGGCAAGCCCCGCAATTACGTCCAGAAAGTCATAACTCGCCTGATCCATGCCCTGTGTTCCCGAGCTACTCAACCGTCACCGATTTCGCCAGATTCCGCGGCTGATCGACATCCGTCCCCTTCAGCACCGCCACGTGATACGCCAGCAGCTGCACCGGAATGGCATATAGAATGGGCGCCACGAACGGATCGACGGCCGGCAGCACGATGGTCTCGGCCGCAATCGGTGCCAGCCGCGCTGCGCCTTCGGCATCCGACAGCACGATCACCTGTCCGCCGCGCGCCGCGGCTTCCTGCAGGTTGGACGCCGTCTTCTCGAATAACGGGCCCGAGGGCGCGATCGCGATCACCGGCACCGACCGGTCGATCAGCGCGATCGGGCCGTGCTTCATCTCCCCGGCGGCGTAGCCTTCGGCGTGGATATAGCTGATCTCCTTCAGCTTCAACGCGCCTTCCAGCGCGATCGGAAAGCAATTGCCGCGTCCCAGATACAGCACGTCGCGCGCTTCGGCGATGCGCGCGGCCAGGCGCTGAATCGCCCTGTCATGATCCAGCATTTCCGCCGCCCGGCTGGGCACTTCCAGCAGCGCGGCGGTCAACGCGGCCTCCGCCGCCGCGTCGATCGCGCCGCGCGCGCGGGCCGTGGCCAGAGCCAGGCACGCCAGCACCGAGAGCTGCGCGGTGAACGCCTTGGTGGATGCCACCCCGATCTCCGGTCCGGCGACGGTCTGCAGCACCGCGTCCGATTCCCGCGCCATCGAGCTTTCCGGCACGTTCACCACGGACAGGATGTGCTGGCCCTGTGCGCGCATGTAGCGCAGCGCCGCCATCGTGTCGGCGGTTTCCCCGGATTGCGACACCAGCAACCCAAGGCCCCCGGCGGGCAGCGGCGGCGCGCGGTAGCGGAACTCGCTGGCGACGTCGCCGTCCGCCGGCACGCGGGCGAGCGATTCGAACCACCAGCGCCCCACCATCCCGGCGTAGAATGCCGACCCGCAGGCGCTGATGGTCACGCGCGGCACCCGCGCCAGATCGAACGGCAGTTCCGGCAGGCGCACCGCGCGCGTGGCCGGCGAGACCATCTGATGCAGCGTGTCGCCGATCACCGCCGGATGCTCGTGCAGCTCCTTTTCCATGAAATGGCGGAAATTGCCCTTGCCGATCGCAGCCCCGGTCAGTTGCGTCAGCTTCACCTCGCGCACCACTTCCGCGCCCGTCGCGTCGAAGAAGCGGGCGCCGGCGCGCTCCACCGCGACCCAGTCGCCATCACGCAGATAGGCGATGCGCCGGGTCAGGGGCGCCAGGGCCAGCGCGTCGGAGCCGACGAACATCTCGCCCTCGCCGAAGCCCACCGCCAGCGGCGCGCCGTTCTGCGCGCCGACGATCAGTCCGGGATGGCCGGCGAAGATCATCGCCAGGGCGTAGGCGCCCTGCAGGCGGCCGAATGCGGCCCCGGCGGCCTCCAACGGCGACATCCCTTGCGCCAGCAGCAGATCCACCAGCTGGGCGACGGTCTCGGTATCGGTTTCGGTGACGAACACCTGGCCGGCCGCCTCCAGCTCGGCGCGCAGCTCGGCGTGGTTCTCGATGATCCCGTTATGGACCACGGCGACGCGGGCGGTGCCGTGCGGATGCGCATTGCTTTCGGTGGGCGCGCCATGCGTGGCCCAGCGGGTGTGGCCGATGCCGGTGGTGCCGGGCAGCGCCGTCTGCTCCAGCGCCGCGACCAGGTTGGCCAGCTTGCCCTCGGCGCGGCGGCGGATGATCGCGCCATCCACCAGGGTGGCGACGCCGGCGCTGTCATAGCCGCGGTATTCCAGCCGCCGCAGCGCGTCGATCAGCAACGGGCAGGCGGGACGGTTGCCGATCGCGCCGATGATGCCGCACATGGATCAGGATCCGCCGTCAATGAGGGGGGTATCGTCGTTGCGACCGGCCGGACCGGCCGCGACAGCGATCAGAGACAAGCCGGTCACGCCCGGTCTCGATCATGGCGCGCCCGCAGCACCGCCGCGCGACCGGGCTTGGTCACCTGCCGTCCGCGCGCGACCGCCAGCGCATCCGCCGGCACGTCCTCGGTGATCACGCTGCCCGCGCCGGTGATCGCGCCCGCGCCCACCCGCACCGGCGCGACCAGCGCGGTGTCGGAGCCGATGAAGGCCCCGGCGCCGATCTCGGTGCGATGCTTGGCGGCGCCGTCATAGTTGCAGGTGATCGTGCCGGCGCCGATATTCGCCGCCGCGCCCACGCTCGCGTCGCCCAGATAGGTCAGGTGGCTGGCTTTCGCGCCGTCGCCCATCGCGGTGGCCTTGAGCTCGACGAAATTGCCGATATGCACCGCCGCCCCCAGCACCGTCCCGGGGCGCAGCCGCGCGAACGGGCCGATCTGTGCGCCGGGCCCGATATGGCAGCCCTCCAGATGGCAGAAAGCGCGAATCTCCGCCCCCGTCTCCACCACGACGCCGGGGCCGAACACCACGTTCGGCCCGATCGTCACGTCCGCCGCCAATACGGTATCGACACACAGGAACACCGAGCCGGGATCGGTCAACGTCACGCCCGCCGCCATCGCCGCCGCGCGCAGCCGGTCTTGCACCACGGCCTCGGCGCGGGCCAGTTCGTCGCGCGCATTGATGCCGGCCAGTTCCGCCTCCGGCGCTTCCACCGCGGCGACACGCGCACCCTCCGCGCGGGCGTGTGCGACCAGGTCGGTCAGATAATACTCGCCCTTGGCGTTGTCGGGGCGGATCGCGGCCAGCCAGCGGCGCATGGCATCGGCCGGGCCGATCAGCGCGCCGGCGTTGCACAGGCCGATGGCGCGCTCCGCCGCGGTCGCGTCGGCGTATTCGACGATGCCGGTGACATAGCCGCCGGCTTCGATGATCCGCCCGTATTGTCCGGGATCGACGGGGCGGAACGCGAGCAAGGCCAAAGCCGCGTCGCCGGCGGCGCGCCGGTCGCGCAGGCGGCGTAGCGTTTCGGTGCGGATCAGCGGGTTGTCGGCATACAGCACCGCCACGTCACCGGCGCCGAACCATGCCTCGGCCTGGCGCGCGGCATGGGCGGTGCCCAGGCGTTGGTCCTGGATCACGGTCGCGTGTGGCGCCGCGGCCGCCGCCAGCGCGTCCATCCCCGGGCCGATCACCACCACGATCCGGTCGAACACCGGCGCGGCGGCGGCGATCAGATGCCGCAGCATCGGCTGCCCGGCGATCCTGTGCAGCGCCTTCGGCAGCGCCGAGCGCATCCGCGTGCCCAGTCCGGCGGCAAGAATAACGGCGGTGGCGTCCATGCAGCATCCTTGCGGTCCGGTAGCGGGTAGCGTCCCGCCACATGCCATGTCAAAGGTGGGGCGTGTCAAAGCCTGCTTGCCTGATACGCGGTCACTTTGGATTTCGGAGCGTAACCTGGTGCGGCCCACCCTTGTTTGCGACCTCGACGGCACGCTGGTCGATACTGTTCCCGATCTGGCCGCCAGCCTGAACCGGCTGATGGCCCGGCGCGGTCTTGCCGGATTCTCGCGGCCCGAGACCGCCGCGATGGTGGGCGACGGCGTCGCGGCCTTGATCGCGCGGGCCTTCGCCGCCCGGAACGCGGCCCCGGACCCGGCGGCGGAGGCCGAGTATGTCGCCGAATACGGCGCCCATCTGCATGGCGAGAGCCGGCTCTATCCCGGTGTCGCGGACGGCCTGGCGGCGCTGGCCGAGGCCGGGTGGCTGCTGGCGGTGTGTACCAACAAGCCGGTGACGCCGGCCCGCGCCCTGCTATCGGTCCTGGGGATCGCCGGCCGATTTGCCGCCGTCGGTGGGGGCGACAGCTTCCCCACCCGCAAGCCCGACCCGGCGCATCTGCGCGCCACCCTGGCCGCGGCCGGGGGCGACCCGGGCGCGGCGGTGATGCTGGGCGATCACGCCAACGATCTGGCGGCGGCGCGCGGCGCCGGGGTCCCGGCGATCTTCGCCGCCTGGGGCTACGGCGCGGTCGCGGACGCGCCGGTGGTGGCGCGGGGTTTCGCCGAGGTCCCCGGGCTGGCGGCCGGGTTGCTGGGCGCGGGGCTTCACCCCTCTGCCCCGCGCCCCTAGGCTGCCCGCCCGTCACCGCGCCAGGAACCGCCATGGACACCGATCTGCCGCCCCGCGAGTCCATGAGCTTCGACGCCGTCATCGTCGGCGCCGGCCCGGCGGGTCTGGCCGCGGCGATCCGTCTCAAGCAGCGCGCGCCGGACGCGGCGGTGTGCGTGGTGGAGAAGGGGGGCGAAGTCGGCGCGCATATCCTGTCCGGCGCCGTGATCGAACCCCGCGCGCTGGCCGAGCTGTTCCCCGACTGGAAGGACCGGGGCGCCCCGCTGAACACACCGGCGGGCGAGGACCGGTTCCTGTTCCTGACCGCGACGCGGGCGTTCCGGATGCCGACGCCGCCGCAGATGCACAACGCGGGCAACTACATCGTCTCGCTTGGCGACGTGGTGCGCTGGCTCGGCGCGCAGGCGGAAGCGCTGGGGGTGGAAATCTACCCCGGCTTCGCCGCCGCCGAACTTCTGGAGGAAGACGGGCGGGTGGTCGGCATTGCCACCGGCGACATGGGCATCGGCAAGGACGGCGCGCCGGGCGACAATTTCCAGCGCGGCATGGAGCTGCGCGCGCCGTACACGCTGCTGGCGGAGGGTTGCCGCGGGTCGCTGACGAAACAGGCCATGGCGCGCTTTGCCCTGCGCGGCGCGGCCCAGCCGCAGACCTACGCGATCGGCATCAAGGAATTATGGGAGATCCCGGCCGAGCACCATCGCCCCGGCCTGATCGAGCACACGATCGGCTGGCCGCTCGATCCGCGTACCTATGGCGGGTCGTTCCTGTATCATTTCGGCGCCAACCTGGTGTCGTACGGCTTCGTGGTCGGCCTGGATTACGCCAATCCCTGGCTGTCTCCGTTCGACGAGATGCAGCGCTTCAAGACCCATCCGGCGGTGCGCGGGCATTTCGCCGGCGGGCGGCGGATCAGCTACGGCGCGCGGGCGCTGAACGAGGGCGGGTTCCAGTCGATCCCGCGCCTGACCTTCGCCGGCGGCGCGCTGATCGGCGATTCGGCGGGATTCGTGAACGTGCCGAAGATCAAAGGCTCGCACACCGCGATGAAGACCGGGATGCTCGCGGCGGAGGCGGTGGCGGACGCGCTGGCCGGCACCCGCCCGGCCGAACTGGCCGCGTATCCGGAGGCCCTGCGGGCCAGCTGGGTGTGGGAGGAATTGCGCGCGGTACGCAACATCCGCCCCGGCTTCGCCCGGCTTGGCCTTTGGGGCGGGCTGGCGAACGCGGCGTTCGAAACCTATGTCACGCGCGGCGCCTCACCCTGGACGTTGCGCCATCCGCATGCCGACAACGAAACCCTGCGCCCGGCCGATCAGGCGCCGCGCATCGCCTATCCGAAGCCGGATGGGGTGCTGACCTTCGACCGGTTGTCCTCGGTGTTCATCAGCAACACCAACCACGAGGAAAACCAGCCCGCGCATCTGCGCCTGACCGATCCCGCGGTGGCGGTGGCAACCAATCTGGCGCGCTACGGTGGGCCGGAGGCGCGCTATTGTCCGGCCGGGGTGTACGAATTCGTCGGCGTCGAGGAAGGCCAGCCGCGGCTGCAGATCAACGCGCAGAACTGCGTGCATTGCAAAACCTGCGACATCAAGGACCCGACGCAGAACATCACCTGGGTTGTGCCCGAGGGCGGCGGCGGTCCGGCCTATCCCAGCGGAATGTGAGAGTGCGCGCGGCCCCGGTGGGGCCAGAGCCGCGCAACAATGTGAGCGACACGGGCGACTGGTATCGACTTTCAATGAAAGTCGATACCAGCGTTTGGGATAAGTATCCGATTCACGCGGCGAAGCGTGGTCGCGTTGCGACTCACGTTTCTCTGCGATCGGATACTAGCGCCGCTTCTCCCGCCGCGGCGCCGCCGGTGCGCGTTTCGGTTTGGCCGCCGGCTTCGCCGCGGCGCGGCCGGCGCGCAAATCGGCGATGGTGGCGCGCGAGGTGATCTGGTCCGGGTTGATGGCAAGCTCGATCACCGCCGGACGGCCGGAGGCCACGGCGCGGGCGAAGGCGGGGGCAAACGCCGCGGTGTGCGCGACATGCTCGCCATGGCCGCCGAACGCCTCGATGAATTTCACGAAATCCGGGTTGGTCAGCGCGGTCCCGGACACGCGCGCCGGATAGGTGCGTTCCTGGTGCATCCGGATGGTGCCATACATCTGGTTGTTGAACACCAGCACGATCGGCGCGACGCCGTGATGGAACGCGGTCGCGATCTCCTGGCCGGTCATCAGGAACCCGCCATCGCCCACCAGCGCCACCACCATTCGCTCGGGGAACGCGATCTTGGCGCCGAGCGCGGCCGGCACCGCATAGCCCATCGCGCCGTTGGTGGGGCCGATATAGCGCTGGTGCTCGGAGAAATTGACGAAACGGGTGGCCCAGGTGGCGAAGTTCCCGGCATCGGTGGTCACGATCGCGTCCGGCGTCAGCAGGGTTTCCAGCTCGCGCATGACCTGGCCCAGGTTCAGCTCGCCGGCATAATCGGGCACGGCGCGGCCGGCTTCGCGCAGGCGGCGTAGCTCGGCGGTCCAGTCGGCCCACGGGGGCGCGGCGGGGGTGGGGGCGGCGGGCAGGGAAGCGGCCGCGATGGCGAAACGGTTGAGGTCGGAAACAAGCCCCAGAACCGGGCGATAGACGCGGCCGATCTCGGCGCCGTCGGGATGGACCTGCACGATCGGCACGTCGCCGGGCGGGGCGAACAAGGCGTAGCCCTGGGTGACGGCATCGCCGAGGCGCGAGCCGACCGCCAGGATCAGGTCGGATTCCTTGGCCTTGGCGAGCAGCGCGGGATCGGCGCCGACGCCGAGATCGCCTACGAAATTGGCCCGGGTGCCGTCGTACAGCGCCTGACGGCGGAAGCCGACCGCGACCGGCAGGCCCTGGCGGTCGGCGAAGGCGGCAATCGCGGCGCGGCCCGCCGGCGTCCAGCCGGAGCCGCCCAGCACCAGCAGCGGACGGCGCGCCTGGGCGAGCAACGCGGCCAGCCGGTCCAGCGCGGC
>JAKAZJ010000063.1 GCA_021826565.1 Pseudomonadota bacterium
GCGCGGGAGAGGTCGCGGCGGCCCGCGCGGGAGAAGTGGCGGCGACGCGCTTGGGTGGGCGGGTGGCGATGGCCGGCGCCGTGGGCACCGATGCGTTCGGGCTCGCACTGCGCGCCGGGCTGGACGCCGCTTTTGTGGACACCACCCATATCGCGACCGTTCCCGGCCCGTCCGGCACGGCGCTGATCGCGGTGGACGATGCCGGCGCCAACGCCATCGTGGTGGTGCCGGGCGCGAATCTGGCGGTGGATGCGGCGCTGATCGACCGCGCGCTGGCCGCGCAGCCGGAGCCGGGAATCCTACTGCTGCAGCACGAGATTCCGCCGGCCTCCGTGGCCCACGCCATTGCCGCTGGGCACGACGCGGGCTGGTTCGTGCTGCTGAATCCCGCCCCCGCCGCGCCGGTTCCCGCCGCGCTGTGGCCGGCGATCGACCTGATCGCGCCGAACCAGACCGAGGCCGCCGTGCTGTTGGGCCACCCGATCGCCGACCCGGCCGCCGCGGCGCTGGCCTTGCGCGCGCGTGGTGCCCGCGCGGCGCTGATCACGCTGGGCGCGGCCGGGGCGGTGTACGCGGACGCGGCCGGGGTGCGGCTGGTCGCGCCGGTGCCGGTGAGCGCGGTGGACACCACCGGGGCGGGGGATGCGTTTCTTGGCGCGCTTGCGTCCATGCTCGCAGCCGGGGGCAGAATTGATGACGCGCTGGGTTTCGCGGCCGCTGCCGCCGCCCTATCTGTATCTCGTCCAGGAGCGCAGCCGTCGCTGCCGACCCGGGCGGAGGTCCAGGCCCTCCGCGCTCGGGTCGCGCGTGACCGCCCCGGGTCGTCCGCAAGCGTCGGCCCGGTCATCAATCCTTAGCCACCCCGCCCGTATTCCCGCGCGCCTGTGCCGGGAGCAGGCCTGCGCGAGACGGACAATGCGAACGAGACGGAATGACGAGACGGCACCCACCCCGCTCTGGGCCTTCGCCCTGGTGCTGGTCCTGGGCGTGGCGATGGTGGGCATGGTGCGGCTGGCGATGGCGGCGAACACCTGGGGCCCGGGCGTGGGCGATATCATCCGCTTCGCCGGGCCGGCCCCGGAACTGGCGCCGCGGGTGCGGTTCCGGGTGACGCGGGTGGGACCGAATGGCGGCTCCCTATGCCGGCTGGATTCCACGCTGCTGCGTCGCGCCGGCGGTAGCCTGATCGTGGAATCGGCAGCGCAGCCCGAGCTCGACGGATATCTGGTCCACTGGGCCGGGCATGGCCCGACCAGCGCGGGCGCGGATTGCGGCGCGCGGGCCGAGCTTCGGGTCAGTGCCGCGGCGCTGGGCTCGCTCGCCACCGCCGCCGGTGGCTTCGGCGTCACGCATCGCACCATGTTGCCGCTGTTGGGCGGGAGCTGACGCCGCCCGGGGTCGTGAGGGTCAATCCGCCAGCAGCTGCGCATACAGCGCCGGATCGGTGGCGCCCTCGGTGCTGAACAGCAGCACGCGGCTATCCGCGCCCAGCTCCAGCGCCGCCCGCGCCGCCGGCTCCGTCGCCGCCGCCATCAGGCCGGCCGCGCCGGCGGCGCCGGATTCGCCCGAGATCAGCCCTTCGGCCGCCAGCGCGCGCATCGCCGCCACCGCCGCGCGATCCGGGATCGCGACGAAGCCGCGCGCGGCCCGTTCCAGCTCCTGCCAGGCGAGCAGGCTGGGTTCGCCACAGGCCAGGCCCGCCATGATGGTTTCCAGCGCGCCCTCCGCCGCGACCGCGCGCCCCGCTTCGGCCGAGGCCAGCAGGCAGGCCGCCGTCTCCGGTTCCACCACCACCACCGCCGGCGCGGGCGTGAAATCGGCGCGGGTCTGCACGGCAATCGCCGCCCCCACGCCGCCGACGCCGCATTGGATGAACACATGCGTGGGTGGCGCGCCGGACCATTGCACGGCGGCCTCGGCGGCCATCACGCGGTAGCCCTGCATGATCGCGCGCGGGGTTTCGGTATAGCCGGGCCAGGAGGTATCGGAGATCACGACCCAGCCCTCGATCGCCGCGGTGGCGGCGCAGGCGCGGACCGCGTCGTCATAGGTGCCGGCGACGCGGCGGACCTCGGCGCCGAGCGCGGCGATGGCCTCGGCCCGGCCGGCGCTGACGGTTTCGTGGATGAAGATCACCGCGCGGCAGCCGGCGCGGCGCGCCCCCCAGGCCACGGCGCGGCCGTGGTTGCCGTCGGTGGCGGAGGTCACGGTGATGGCTCCCGCGTGCTGTGCCACGGCGCGATCCACCGCATAGGCCCCGCCCAGCGCCTGGCAGCTGCCGATGCCGAAGCGGCCGGATTCGTCCTTGATCCGCACGACGGCGACGCCGGTGGCAGTCGCCAGGCGCGGCAGGTCGCGCAGCGGCGTGGGCGCGTAGCCGTGCCAGGCGGCAATGGCGGCGCGGGCGCGCCGGTATCCGGCGTCGGGCAGCACCACCAGGCCCGGCGGGCCGGGGGCGGGATTCACATGAAAGCGCAACGACATCGCGGTCAGCCCAGGCGGCGGCGATACAGTGCGATCAGCCGTTCCCAGTGGCGTTCCGCGGCCGGTTTGTCGTAGCACCAGCGGCCGGGGAAGGCGAAGCCGTGATGCACGCCGGGATGAACCTCGATCTCGCCGGCGGCGCCGGAGCGCGTGAAATGCCCGCGCAGTTCCTCGACCATCGGCAGCGGCGCCAGATCGTCGTGTTCGGCGCAGCCGATGTAGTGCTCGGCGGCGGCCTTGGCGAAGCTCAGATGGGGGCTGGATTCGGCGTCGCTGACCAGCCACGTGCCGTAGAAACTGGCCGCGGCGGCGATCCGGCCGGGGAAATGCGCCGCGGCAGCAAGCGCGTAGGGGCCGGACATGCAATAGCCATGGGCGCCGGCGGGGCCGGGCTTCGCCGCCGGCTGAGTGTCCAGCCAGGACAGCATCGCGGCGATGTCGCGCAGCACCGGAGGGATGGTCATCCGGGTGCGGATCGCGCGCATCCGCTGGTGCTCGGCGCTGCCATGGGTCAGGACCTCGGGCGAGAACATGCTGTCGCGGCCGGCGCGGTAATACAGATTGGGCAGCAGGACGAAATAGCCGACGGTGGCAAGGCGGCGGGCCATATCGCGGAGTTCCTCGCGGATCCCGGGGGCATCCATCAGCAGCAACACGGGCGGGTAGGGGCCGGGGCGGTCGGGGTGGACGGCAAACGTCTCCATCCCCCCGGTTGGGCCGCCGTCCGGCGTGGGCAGGTCGAAGGTTTGTTCGTGCATGGCAGCGCTCCGCGCGGTGGTTCGGGGGATCATGGCGCGGAACCGCGCGCGCGTCGCGGGGGGGGCGCGGGCTTGCGGCGGTCTGAATTGGAATACTATAACATTTCCTGCTCTGCCCGGACCTGCCCATGCGCGCCCTGTTTGCCGCGATCCTTGCCCTTGGCGCGCTGCTGCTCGCCCGCCCGGCCGCCGCCCGTCCGCGTATTGTCGCCGCCGAGAACATGTACGCCGACGTCGCGCGCCAGATCGCCGGCCCGGCCGTGGACGTGCGCGCGATCATGTCCAACCCGGATACCGACCCGCATCTGTTCGAGGCAACGCCGCGCGTTGCCCGTGCCCTCGCTCATGCCCGGATCGTGGTGGAGAACGGCGCCGGCTACGATCCATGGATGGCCCGCCTGATCGCCGCGAACCCGGCGCCGGGGCGGGTGGCGATCGTGATCGCGGCGCTGATCGGCGCGCGCACCGGGGCGAACCCGCATCTGTGGTATGCACCCGCAACGATGCCCGCCTTCGCGCGCGCGCTGACCGCGGCGCTGATCGCGCAGGATCCCGCGCATCGCGACGGGTATCGGCGGCGCGATGCGGTGTTTCTGGCCTCGCTGCGCCCGATCGCGGCGCGTATCGCCGCGCTGCGCGCACGCTATGCCGGCACCAAGGTGACAGCGACCGAACCGGTATTCGGTTACCTGGCCCGCGCGCTCGGCCTCGATATGCGCAATCACGGGTTCCAGCGCGCGGTGATGAACGGGACCGAACCGTCGCCGCGCGATGTCGCGGCGATGGAACGCGACCTCGACCGCCGCGCGGTGCGGGTTCTGATCTACAACCGCCAGGCGAGCGATCCCGCCGCGCAACGCCTGCTGCACCGGGCCCGCAGCGCCGGCGTGCCGGTGCTGGGCGTGACCGAAACCGAGCCGGCCGGCACCACCTATCAGTCCTGGGTGATGGGCGAACTCGACGCGCTGGCCGCGCTGCTGGCACGCACGCCATGACCGAGGCGGTGCGTTTCGAGCACGTCACGCTGCGTCGCGGCGGGCGGGACGTGTTGCGCGACGTGTCCTTCGTGGTCCCGGACGGCGCCTTCGTTGGCGTACTGGGACCGAACGGATCGGGCAAGACCACGGCGATGCAGGCGATGCTGGGGCTGATCGCGCCGGCCGCCGGCGCCGTCACGGTGCTGGGGCGGGCGGCTTCGCGCGGCAATGCGGCGATCGGGTACATGCCGCAGCTGCGCAGCGCGGTGCCGCCCGGATTGTCGGGGCGGGAGGTGGTGGCGGCGGCCTGGGCGCCGGCCTATGGCCGCTTCTGGGTGGGGCGCGCCGGCTGGGCGGCGGTGGACCGGGCGCTGGCGCTGGTGGACGCGACGGCGCTGGCGGCGCGGCGGATCGAGGCGCTCTCGGGCGGGGAGCGCCAGCGGCTGCTGCTGGCGCAGGCGTTGCTGGGAGAACCGCGGCTGCTGCTGCTGGACGAGCCGCTGATCAGCCTGGACCCGCATCGTCAGGCGGAGCTGGTGGCATTGGTGCGGCGGGTGCAGCGCGATGCCGGGATTGCCGTGTTGTTCTCGGCCCATGAAGTGAACCCGCTGCTCGGCGCGATGGACCAGGTGCTGTATCTGGGCGCCGGCCAGGCCGCGATCGGGACCGTGGCGCAGGTGGTGACGGGTCCGGTACTGTCGCAACTATATGGCAGCGAAATCGAGGTACTGACCGTGGGCGGCCGGCTGTTCGTGATGTCGGGCGGGCAGGATGTGGAGGCCGGCGCGCATCGCCACGAGCATGCGCACGGGCCATCCGGGGGCCATGCCGGGGCGGGCCATGCCGGGTCGGACCATGCCGGGGCGCGCCATGCTTGAATATGATTTCATGCGTCACGCTTTCCTCGCCTGCGCGGTGGTGGGCGTGGTGTCGGGGGCCGTGGGATGGTTTCTGGTGTTGCGCGCGCAGAGCTTCGCCGGCCACGCGCTGGGCCATATCGGCTTCACCGGGGCGACCGGGGCGGTGCTGGTCGGGCTGTCGCCGTTCTGGGGACTGCTGGGCGCCACGCTGCTGGGCGGGCTGGCGATGGGGGCGCTGGGGGAGCGGGCGGCGGAACGGGACGTGGCGATCGGCGTGGTGCTGGCATTCGCGCTGGGGCTGGGGTTGTTGTTCCTGCATTTCTATACCGCTTATGCGTCCGAGGCGATGGCGTTGCTGTTTGGCAACGTCCTGGGGGTATCGGCGGGATTGCTGACGCAGATGGCGCTGCTCGGGGCCGTGGCGCTGGCGGGTCTGGCGGTGATCGCGCGGCCGTTGCTGGCGGCCAGCCTGCAGCCGGAACTGGCGGCGGCGCGGGGGGTGAAGCCGCGGCTGGTGGGCGTGTTGTTCCTGGCAATCGCCGCGGTGGCGATCGCGGAAAGCGCCGAGATCGTGGGCGTGCTGCTGGTGTTTGCGCTGCTGGTGGGGCCGGCGGCGACGGCGCGGCGGCTGACGGCGCGGGTGGGGTCGGGGGTGGCGCTTGCGGCGGGGCTGGCGGTGGCCGAGGCGTGGGCCGGGCTGACGGCGGCGTATGTCTCGAACTGGCCGGTGACGTTCTGGATCGCGGCGGTGAGCGCGGCGGCTTATGCCGCGGTGGCGGCGGCGGCGGGATAGCAGAACCGGTCTCAGCTGCGCCGGTCCGGGTGGCGGTCGCGGATGCCGGTTTCTTTCGGATCGTTCTACGGTTGATCGGTGTTCAGCCCCCCAGATCCGCGACGAACCGATCCCGCCACGCATCCAGGCTGTTGGTCCGCAGCACGTCCAGCATCGCTGCGTGGCGGCCGCGCCGTTCCTCGATCGACATCGCCAGCGCCTGTTCCAGCGCCGCGGCGATGCCCGCCTCGTCATACGGGTTCACGATCAGCGCCGCGGTCAGTTCGCGCGCCGCGCCGGCGAATTGCGACAGCACCAGCACGCCGGGATCATCCGGGTCCTGGGCGGCGACATATTCCTTCGCCACCAGGTTCATCCCGTCGCGCAGCGGCGTGACCAGGCCGACGCGGGCTTCCGCATAAAGCGGCATCAGCGCGGGGCGCGGGAAGCTGCGGTTCAGATAGCGTAACGGCACCCAGTCCACATCGGCGAAGCGGCCGTTGATGCGCCCCGATTCGGCTTCCAGCTCGCGGCGGATCTCGCGATAGGTCTGGATATCGGACCGTGACGGCGGCGCGATCTGCATGAAGATCACGCCACCGTGGCGTTCCGGATGGTCGGCGAGGAAGCGTTCGAACGAGACGAAGCGCTGGCGCAGGCCCTTGGCGTAGTCCAGCCGATCGACGCTCAGGATCAGGTCGCGGCCGTGCAGGTTCTCCCGTAGCCGCAGCGCCTGGCGGCGGTTGGCGGGCAGCTCGGCTTCGGCGCGGGCTTCGGCCGCGTGCACGCCGATCGGATAGACGCCGGTGCGCAAGCGGTGGCCGAAGGCGTCCAACACGCCGGGCGCGGGAGCGGAGCCGCCGGCCTCGCGCAGGATGTAGTCGGTGAAGGCGGTGCGGTCGGGTTCGGTCTGGAACCCGATCAGATCGAACGCGGCCATATCGCGGATCAGTTCCGCGTGCGACGGGATCGTCATCAGCACGCCGGGTTCGGGGAACGGGGTGTGCAGGAACAAGCCCAGTCGGTTGGCGACGCCGGCCTCGCGTAGCGCCGCGGCCAGGCCCAGCAGGTGGTAGTCATGCGCCCAGATCAGGTCGTCCGGGCGCAGCACGGCAGCCAAGGAGCAGGCGAACAGCGCGTTGACGCGGCGGTAGCCGGCGAACTCGGTCCAGTCGAAGCGCGCCAGGCCCATCTGGTAGTGCAGGACCGGCCATAGCGTGCCGTTGGCGAAGCCGCGGTAGAATTCGTCGTAGTCCCGGCGCGACAGGTCGATGGTGCGCAGCGTGATCTTGCCGACGTCGCGGCCGGGGTTCGGCAGCGGTTCGGTGTCGTTGGAGACCTCGCCGCTCCAGCCGAACCACACGCCGCCCTCGGCGCGCAGCGCGTCCAGCACGCCGACGGCCAGGCCGCCGGCGGCCGGTTCGCCTTCGGTGATCGGGGCGACGCGGTTGGAGACGACAACCAGACGCGGCATCAGGCCGCGGCCGAGAGCGGCTCCATCCCCTGCTTGCGGAGCAGCTCCCGATACGGCCCAGGCCGTGCGGCCAGCACGCTCGGTGCGCCCGCATCGACGATCCGCCCATCATCCATCACGATGATGCGGTCGAAATGGGTCAAGGTGGACAGCCGGTGCGCGATCGCGATCACGGTGCGTCCGACCATCAACCGCTCCAGCGCTGCCTGGATGGCGTGTTCGCTTTCCGAATCGAGCGCGCTGGTGGCTTCGTCCAGCAGCAGGATCGGCGCGTCCTTCAGCAGCGCGCGCGCAATCGCCAGCCGCTGACGCTGCCCGCCGGACAGCTTGGTGCCGCGGTCGCCCACGATCGTGTCGAAGCCTTCCGGCAGCGACTCGATGAAATCGCGGCAATGGGCGGAGCTGGCGGCGGCCAGGACTTCGGCCTCGGTTGCGTCGGGGCGCGCATAGCGGATGTTTTCCAGCACGGAACGGTGGAACAGGCTGACCTCCTGCGGCACCACGGCCATTGCCCCGCGCAGGCTATCCTGGGTGACGGCGCGGATGTCCTGCCCGTCGATCGTCACCGATCCGTCGGTGACATCATAGAAGCGTTGCAGCAGCGACAGGATGGTGGATTTCCCCGCGCCCGACGCGCCCACCAGCCCGACGCGCTCCCCGGGCCGGATCGCCAGATCGAACCCGCGCAACACGGAACCACGCCCGGGATAGGCGAAGCGCACGTCGTGGAATCCGACTTCCCCCTTG
>JAKAZJ010000064.1 GCA_021826565.1 Pseudomonadota bacterium
CCGCCTGATCCTCGGTCCGGGCGGCGATGGTCAGCTGGCGGATCGGCGCGTGCTCCATCGCCTCCACGGCGTTGCGGATCAGGATCATCAGGACCTGCTGCACCTGGGCGCGGTCGGCCAGGACCGGTGGCAGATCCGGCGGCAGGTCCAGGCGCACGCTGATCCCGCGCTCGCGATCGCCCAGCAGCGCCAGCGCGCAGGCTTCCTCGATCAGCGGCGCCAGCGGCGCGGGGACCGGGGCGGGCGCGGCGCCGGAGACGAAGCCGCGCAGCCGGCGGATGATGTCGCCGGCGCGCGCGGTCTCGGCGCGGGCGCGGGCCAGAGCCTCCCGCGCGCGCGCCGGATCGTCCCCCAGGCGTTCCAGCGCGGCCAAGTAGTTGGCGACCGCGGTCAGCGGCTGGTTGAGTTCATGGGCCAGGGCGGCGGCCATCTGGCCCATCGCGTTCAGCCGCGTCGCCTGCGCCAGACGCTGCTGCAATTCCTGCATCCGGGCGCGGCTGGCCTGGGTTTCCGTCAGGTCGCGGATGAAGCCGGTGAACCGGCGGGTGGCGCCGGTCCGCGCCTCGCCGACCGCGAGTTCCATCGGGAAGGTGCTGCCGTCGCGGCGTTCGCCCACCACGACGCGGCCGATGCCGATGATGCGGCGTTCGCCGGTGGCAAGGTAGCGGGCCAGGTAGCCATCGTGCCGGCTGCGATACGGCTCCGGCATCAGCGTGGCGATGTTGCGTCCGGTCATCTCCGCCTCGGTCCAGCCGAACAGGCGTTCGGCGGCGGCGGAGAAGCGGGTGATCCGGCCGGCCGCGTCGATCACCACCAGCGCGTCCGGGACGGTGGCGAGGATCGCGCTTAGCTGGGCGGCGTCGGCGCTGGTAGGGCGTGCGGCCATCCTGGTCCCCGGGGCTGCGCATGCGCTTGCATCGCGCGGCGGCGCAAGGCAAGCGGGGCCATGCGGCGCGTATGGATTGTTCTGGCCTGTGCGGTGTTCCTGGCGGGGCGGATGCTGAACACCGGGGCGCTGCGGGGGCACTGACGGCCGGGGAAGCGCCGGGAGCGGCGCGGCAAAAGCCGCAGTTGTCGCCGCCCCCCGAGGAGGCCCCGCCCGAGCCTCCGCCAGCGCGACCCGGCCGATCCGACTCCAACCACACTTTAACCGGGTTGAAAGAATCTCGATGCCAGACCACCCCGACCGGCGCGCGTCGCGCAGGGGCGCTGCCGTGGGAGCGGCCGGCGTGGCGGCCAGGAGACGGTCGTGATTTGCGTGATGAAGCAGAGGCCTGGAGCATGACGCGTGCCGTATCCTGAACCGGACGGAATCGAGGGAACGTGTCGGCCGCCGCGCTCGCGCCAGATCTGATGCTCGAGTCCTGCGGATGCATCGTCGCCCAGTATGGCCCCCGTCTGGCCGTACGGGCCGCCGTCGTGTCCGTGTTCGCCTGCTGGACTGCGCTCAATCTGTTCCAGCGGGCCGAGGCCACAAGGCGCCGCCGCGGCCTTTGGCTGCTGGCCACCGCCATCACCTTCGGGGTCGGCGCCTGGGCCACGGATTTCATTGCCCTGCTGGCGTACCACCCCGATTTCACGCTCGCTGTCACCCCGGAACTGATACTGGCCGCGCTTGGGATCGGCGTCGCCGGCAGCCTCGGGGGATTTGCGCTGGCGGGGTCCGAGCGCCCCGATCGCCGCACGGCGGCGCTGGGCGGTGCGGTGATCGGCCTGGCAGTGGCGGCGATGCATTTCACCGGCATCATGGCCCTGCGTTTCGCTGGTGTGCTGCGATGGGACCCGAGCGCGGTCGTGGAATCAGTGTTGATTGCGACCCTGCTCGCGGCGCCGGCCATCGCGCTGGCGCGCCGGGCGGAGAGTCCCTGGACGCGCCTCGCGGCCACGCTGCTGCTGACGCTTGCCATCGGCGCCATGCATCTCGTGGCGATGCCGGCCGTTGTGCTGGTGCCCATGCCGGCCCCCCTCCCGAGCGGTTTGCTCGGGGAGACGCCGCTGGTCTTTGTGGTCCTCGCCGCGCTGGTACCGGTCCTGCTGATCGGGCTGGTCCTGATCACGCTGGACCAGGACGGCGCGCGGCGGACCAGGATCGAGATGCGCCGCTTCCGCAGCTTCGCTGACGCCACGTTCGAGGGCCTGCTGCTGTTGCGCCGCGGAATCGTAACCGATGCGAACCATGTCCTGTGCGGGCTGATCGGCGCGGTGCCGCAGCAGATCGTCGGCACCCATGTCGCCGACCTGCTCCCCGTCCTGGCCGAGCTGGAGCAGACTTGGCCGCCGGAACCGTTGGAGACGAATCTCGTCGGCCGCAGCGGAGCGCTGCGGCCGGTCGAGATTCTGATCCGCCCGCTGGGGGAAGAAGGCCGCGGCGGCGCCGTCGTGGCGGTGCGCGACATCGCCGAACGGAAGGCGGCGGCGAAGCACATCGCGTTCCTTGCCCATCACGACATGTTGACCGGGCTGGCGAATCGCGCCCTGTTCGGCGACCGGCTGACCCAGGCCCTGGCGATGGCGGACCGTTCGCAGGGCAAGGTCGCGCTGGTCTGCCTCGATCTCGACGGATTCAAGCTGGTGAACGACGGCTTCGGCCATCCCGTGGGCGATGCGTTGCTGCGGGAGGTGGCCGGCCGGCTCGGCCTCGCGCTGCGCGACACCGACACCCTCGCCCGGCTGGGCGGGGACGAGTTCGCGATCGTGCAGCCATTCGCCGAACAACCGAATGCCGCGGCGGTTGTGGCGCGCCGGGTGGTCGATCTGCTCGCCACGCCGTTCGAGATCGACGGTAATCACATCGCGATCGGCGCCAGTGTCGGCATCGCGCTTTATCCCGATGACGCAGCGGGTGGCGATGCACTGTTGAAGCGTGCCGACCTCGCGTTGTTCCGCGCCAAGCAGGAAGGGCGGGGTACATTCTGCTTCTTCGAGCCTGAAATGGACCAGTTGCTGCAGCGCCGACGCCTGCTCGAGCACGACCTGCGCCACGCCATCGCGCACGAGGCTTTGGAACTCCACTATCAGAAATTCTGTCGCTGCGGTTCGCTCGAGGTGATCGGCTACGAGGCGCTGCTGCGCTGGAACCACCCGACCCGCGGTGCCATCCCGCCTTCTGAGTTCATTCCGCTTGCCGAGGAGAGCGGCCTCATCCTGCCGCTCGGGCGCTGGACGCTGGAACAGGCGTGCCGGGAGGCGTCGGTCTGGCCGAACGAGCGCTGTCTGGCGGTCAATCTCTCGCCGACGCAGTTCGGCCAATCCGACCTGGTCGCGATGGTGGGCGAGATCCTGGCGCGCACCGGATTGTCGCCGGCGCGGCTCGACATCGAGGTGACCGAGGGTGTCCTGATCAGCAACACGGCGCGGGCCTTGCACGTGCTGCGCGGGCTGAAGGCGCTCGGTGTGCGGGTCACGCTGGACGATTTCGGCACCGGCTATTCGAGCCTGAGCTATCTGCGCCGATTCCCATTCGACGCGATCAAGATCGACCGCTCCTTCATCCAGGGCCTGGGGGTGGATCGCGAATCCGGCATGATCGTGCATTCCATCCTGGCGCTGTGCCGCAGCCTCGATCTGCGGGTAACCGCGGAGGGGGTGGAGACCGCGGATCAGCTTGCTATCCTGGAGTCGTATGGCTGCGAGCGGGTGCAGGGCTATCTGCTGGGACACCCGGTCAGGGCTGCGCAGTTGTACGCGCCGGTGCCGGCGCCGACGGCATAACCACCGGCACCTCCATCGCCGCCGCCAGCAGCTTTGGTCTCTGGTACTGCGCATGCGCTTGCATCGCGCCGCGGCGCAAGGCAAGCGAGCGCCATGCGGCGCGTCTGGATCGTTCTGGCCTGTGCGGTGTTCCTGGCGGGGCTGATCCTGAACACCGGGGCGCTGCTGCGGGTGGCTGGCTATTACGCGTGGGCGGGGCTGCGGCACCACCCGGTGTTTGCGGTGGGCGTCGTGGCGGCGGCGATCGGGCTTTGGGCGGGGCGTCGGTTCTGGGTCCAGCGGGGCAGCAAGCGGCGGGGGCGCAAGCGGCGCGGGAAGCGCAAGGCCCGCAAGCCGGCGGCCGGCGGAACCCGGGTGCGGCGCGCGAAGCCCCGGACTGCCGCGCCGGCGCCGCCGGATACGGTCCCGCCGCCGGCATCGCCTTCGTCACCGCCATCCCCATCGGCGCCTGCGCCCGCGCGTGCGCCCCGCGGCGGGCGGTCGCCACGGGCGCCGTCGCAGCGATCCCGCCAGCGGCCATCGCCCCAACCGCCCTAAACCTCGGCGGCCGTAAGCCCCGCTCCTGCCGCGCCTATCCCAGCGCCTCGATCACCCCCGCCAGCAGCGCGGCCCGCGGCCCCAGCGCCTCCCACAGGATATGCTCCGAGGCGACATGCGCGCCGCCACCCGGGCAGCCCAGCCCGTCCAGGGTCGGCACCCCCAGCGCCGCGGTGAAATTCCCGTCCGATCCCCCGCCCCGGCTTTGCTTCGGCAGCCGCATCCCCAGTCCCGCCGCGACCGCCCGCGCCGTCTCGTACATCCCCAGCCCGGCGGCGGTTTCGGCGAAGGGCGGCCGGTTCATGCCGCCCTCCACCGCCACGGCGCAGCCTGGGGTCCGCGCCGCCAGCCCGCGCAACGCCGCCGCCATCGCTTCCCCGTCCGCCGCCGAGGCCACCCGCAGATCGATCTCGCAGCCGGCATCCGGCGGGATCACGTTCGGCCGCGTGCCGCCCCACACCGGCGCGGCATTCAGCGTGATGCCCCGGTCCGCATCCACCAGCGCGTGGACCGCCTGGATCTGATGCGCCAGTTCCACCACCGCGGAGGCCCCGTCGGCAAAGCCGTTTCCGGCATGGGCGCCGCGCCCGGTCACCCGCAGCACGAACCGCCCCACGCCCTTGCGCGCCGTCACGCAGGCGCCGCCCGCGCCGGCCGGCTCCGGGATCAGCGCCCAGGCCGCGCCGCCGGCTTCCCGCTCGATATGCGCGCGTGAGGTGGGCGAGCCGACTTCCTCATCCGGTGTCAGCAGCAGGACCAGCGGCCGCGCGGTCGGCACGCCCTGGCGCAGCACCGCGCAGAACACATGCAGCGCCAGGTAGCTGCCGGCCTTCATGTCGAAAATCCCCGGACCGTAGGCGCGCGGCCCGTCCACCCGGAACGGCATCGCCGCCAGGGTCCCCGGGTCCCAGACCGTATCCAGATGCCCCGCGATCAGCCCCGCGCGCCCGTCCGGCGCGTCCCGCCCCGGGGTGCGCGCCACCAGCGTATCGCCGAACCCGCCGGTTCCCTGATGGCGTTCCACCACCGCCCCGGCCGCGGTCAGATCGGCCTCGGCCAGGTCCATCAGGCGGTTGACCATGTCCGGATGCGTGGTGGGCGTTTCCATCCGCACCCAGGCGGCCAGCCCCTCCAGCAGCGTCTGCGCGCTTGCGGTCACCGTCTGCGCCATGTCGGCCCCTTGCGTTTCCGGGCCACGACACACCGCGCCGGCCGCCCTGTCCAGGGGTTTCGCCCGCCCGGCCGCGCGGGCTAGAAGCCCCCAACCATTTCGGAGCCGCCCTATGTCCGCCAGCCTGTTCCAGCCCGTGACCTTCCGGTCCGTCACCGCGCGCAACCGCATCACCGTCTCCCCCATGTGCCAGTACAGCGCCACCGACGGGCTGGGCGATGACTGGCACATCCAGCATCTGGGCGCCCGCGCCGCCGGCGGTGCCGGGATCGTGTTCACCGAGGCCACGCATGTCTCGGCGCCCGGCCGGATCAGCCAGGCCTGCCTGGGTCTGTGGGAGCCACGCCATCAGGCGCTGCTGACCCGGGTGGCCGCGATCATCGCCCGCAACGGCGCGGTGCCGGCCATTCAGCTGGCCCATGCCGGCCGCAAGGGATCGAGCCAGCGCCCCTGGGACGGCGGCAAGCCGATCGCGCCCGCCGAGGGCGGCTGGGTGACGCTGGCGCCGAGCGCGATCCCCTTCGTCGCCGGCGCCACCGACCCGCATCCGCTGTCCGCCAATGAGATCGCCGGCATCGTCGCCGCCTTCGCCGCCAGCGCCCGCATGGCGCGCGCGGCCGGGTTCCAGATCGTCGAAATCCACGCCGCGCACGGCTATCTGGTGCATGAGTTCCTGTCCCCGCTGGCGAACCGCCGCAGCGATGCCTATGGCGGCGACCTTGCCGGCCGGTCGCGCGTGCTGATGGAAATCCTGGACGCGGTGCGCGCCGAATGGCCGGCCGAACTGCCGCTGTTCGTGCGCCTGACCTGCTCGGATTACATGGCCGGCGGGATCACGCTGGAGGAGGCGGTCGCGGTATCGCGGCTGCTGGCCGCGCGCGGCGATGTGGACCTGATCGATTGCACCGGCGGCGGGATCAGCCCGGATGTGCGGATCCCCTCGCTCCATCCCGGCTATCAGGTGCCGTTCGCGGAAACCATCCGCCGCGAGACCGGGCTTGCCACCGGCGCTGTCGGCCTGATCACCGAGGCGACCCACGCCGCCGAGATCGTTGCCAACCAGCGCGCCGACCTGGTGTTCCTGGCGCGCGCGTTGCTGGCCGATCCCGCCTGGCCGCTGCGCGCGGCGCGTACGCTCGGCGTGAAGCCCGAGCTGCCGGCGCAATATCTCCGCGCCGCCTGACCGCGTGGGGCGGGCCGAGGTTGCCCCTCGCCCGCCCCCGTGCCTAGGATACCTCCCGGTAGGGATCGCCACGCCCGATCCCAGGACCGGTGAGGAAAAACCCAGATGTCCCAGGCTGCCGTCGCCCCCAGCGAAGCCTCCACACCCCGCGAAGCCACCGCGCTTTACGCGAAGCTTGAGGACCGCATCCTCGCGCGCGATCAGCTGGGTGCCAGCGCGGTCTATTACGATCTGGTGCGCGCCGGCCGCCCGGTGGCGGAAATGGTCGGCCAGGCGGTGCGCATTCACGCCCCGTATACCCATGTGCCGTATCATCAGCGTATCGATAACGGCTATCCCAATTTCGTCAACAACGATCATTGCCTGCTGTCGGCCCGCGCCAGCTTGCATCTAAACAAGCTGCTGCCCGGGCCGTTATCGGGACTGCCGCTGGCGCAGACGATCTGGTACATCCCGACCGGGCTCGACATCTGGAACCAGAAGCTCGGCAAGGCGCCGGGCCATTACATGCGCGGCTTCCGCGGCGGGCCGGTGCAGAATCCGCCGCCGCCGCAGATCTACTGGGCCGACCAGGAACCGCTGCGCGAGACCGGCCCGATCCGCGAGCGTCTGGGCCACTGGCTGACCCTGGTCGAGCGCGGCGAGGTGATCGAAGCCTATCGCGTGTTCCTGGGCCTGATGGAGGACAAACCGCATCGGCGCGAGGTGCTGGCGGAACTCGCGTTCGCCGGGTTGATCGATGTGCAGGACCGGATGCTGTACAACCGTTCCTATACCACCGGGCACAAGGCGTATCGCGCCCGCGCCACGGTGGAGATCGGCGATGCGATCGGTTGGGACAACGCGCATCACGTGTTGTATGCCGGCGCGCTGGATATCGCGGTCGGTCCGCGCTGGTATTCCACTTACGAAATGGCCTGCAACGCGGTGAAGATGTTCATCGACGGCGAAGGCCTGCACGCGGTCCCCTATGGCGGCGCGAGCGAGCGGGAGACCAGCCTGCTGGCGAACACCGAACCGCTGAACCAGGCGGAATCGGCGGCGCTGATCGAAGCGCTGATCCGCCAGCCGGAACCGGCCTATGTCGAACAGCTTGCCAAGCTGCTGCTGGCCGGCAAGGGGCCGCGCCAGATCCTGGACGTGATCCAGATCGCGGCGGCGCAGGTGGTGATCGAGACGCAGAAGGACACCAATTTCTCGATGCCGCAGCATTGCTACGAATACTGCAACACGCTGGGCTGGTTCTACGACACGTTCCAGCATCCGCTGCGGCTGAAACTGCTGTTCGTGGCGGCGAGCTTTCTGAACCGCGACGCCTGGCACCAGCGGCTGACCGGGGATCTGACGGGGGACCACCCGAAGGCGCCGGCCGGCGCGGACCGCATGACCGCGGGCCAGTTGCTGGACCGGGTGGAAGGCGCG
>JAKAZJ010000065.1 GCA_021826565.1 Pseudomonadota bacterium
GCGATCGTGACCCCATAGGCCACCAGCGCCACCGCCAGCGCCAGGAACAGCCAGGTTAGCGACCCGGTCAGCCGCAGCGCCACCCAACCGAGCCCCACCGCCAGCACCAGCCGCAGCAGCCCCGCCGCCACCGGCCAGAACAGCCGTCCCGCGCCCTGCGAAGCGAAATAGAGCGCCAGGCCAAGCCCGAAGAACCCGTAGGACGGCCCCACCGCGCGCAGATACGCCGCGCCGACCGCCAGCATCCGCGGATCATGTCCGAACAGCCCCAGCCAGGCGTCCGGCCATAGCGCGGCGCCGATCCCGATCGCCTCGGTCAACCCGAACGCCGCGGCGCCGCCGACCAGCGCGATGCGCAGCGCGCGCGCCGGTTGCCCGGCGCCGATATTGGTTCCCACCATCGCCACCAGCGGCGCACCCAGCCCGAACACCAGCGGCACCAGAAGATATTCCAACCGCGCCCCGGTGCCGAACCCCGCCACCGCGTCGGTGCCGGCGTCGCGTCCCACCAGCGCCGTGGTCAGCCCGATCGTCAGGTTGGTCTGGATCGAACTCAGCGCCGCCACCGCGCCCACGCGCAGGATGTCGGCGAACAGCGACCAGCGCAGCCGGGACATGCGGAACCGGGCCAGATTGCCGCCCCAGACCATGTACGAAGCCAGCACCAAAGTCCCGGCGGCATAGAACACCAGCAACGCGACCGCGCCCCCGGCCACGCCCAGGCGCGGAAACGGCCCCAGCCCGAAGATCAACACCGGCGACAGCGGCACCAGCAGCACCACGCCGCCGCAGATCACCAGCGCCGGGACCAGCATGTTGCCGGTGCCGCGGATCACGCTGGCCAGCGCGTTCATCACCCATAACAGCACGGTGCCGGCGAACACGATGTTGGAATAGGTCAGCGCCGCCGCCAGCGCCGCCCCATGCCCGCCCATCGCGCGGTACAGCGTCGGCCCCAGCGCCAGCACCGTCACCGAGCACACCAGTCCCAGCGCGGCATTGATCAGCACCGCGTGCAGCACCAGCGCGTCCGCGTCGTCCTGCCGCCCCGCCCCCAAAGCGCGCGCCACGGCCGAGGAAATCCCGCCCCCCATCGCGCCGCCGGAGACCATCTGCATCAGCATCACCCCCGGAAACACCAGCGCCATCCCGGCCAGCGCGCCGGTCCCGAGGCGGGAGACCCAGAACGTCTCGATCAAACCGGTGGCGGCCTGGGCGAGCATCACCAGCACGTTCGGCCAGGCCAGCCGCAACAGGGTGGGCAGGATGGGGCCGGCGAGCAGCATGCGGGTGCGCGGGGCGTGCGAGGTCATGGACCGGTCATCGCAGATTCACTTTTGACATGCAAGTATCTGAGGCAAGCTTGAATCCGCTGCCTGCCCCTGCCAGAACGCAGGCATGGCGATAGATCCGAAGACCCTGACCGAAGGCCAGCGCGCGTACGAGGCGCGCCGCGCCGCCAAGGCCGGCATGAGCCTGGACCGCTGGCTTGCCTCCAAGGCACGCGCCCAGGAAGCCGCGGCGCTGGCCGAGCGCAAGGCCGCGACCCCGCGCCCGCCGCGCAAACCCGGCTTCTTCGCGCGCCTGCTGGATCGGGCACACCGGCCGCTGAAATCCTGATCGCGGCCCACGCCGACTGGTCCGTCGCCGCGGGGAAACGCTGGCTGGCGGTGGCGCGGACGGATGGCGCCGGCTGGGTTCTGGACGCGCCCGAACCGGTCGGCGATCTGACCAGCTTGTTCCCGCGGCTGATGGCGCGCGCCGGCGGAGCGGCGGTGGCGCTGGGGGTGGATTTTCCGCTCGGCCTGCCGCGCGCCTATGCCGCGACGCGCCCCGAAGCCGGTTTTCCCGCGTTCCTGGCCGGGCTGCGCGACCGGCCCGCGTTTTTTTCCGTCTGCGCGCGGCTGGATCAGATTTCGCCCGACCGCCCCTTCTACCCGGCGCGCGGGATGCGCGGCATGACCCGCGCGGCCCATGCCGACGCGCTGGGTCTGGCCGACGCACGCGCCCTGTCGCGCGCCTGCGACCGTGCCACGCGGACGCGCCCGGCCGGGGCGCCGCTGTTCTGGACGCTGGGCGCCAACCAGACGGGCAAAGCGGCGCTATCGGCCTGGCGAGATCTTCTGCTGGCCGCGCCGGCAGCGCCCGCGCTGCTTCTATGGCCGTTCGCGGGACCGTTCCGCACGCTGCTTGCCCCCGGCACCGTGGCGCTGGCCGAAACCTACCCGGCCGAGGCGTTGCGCCAGCTTGGCCTGCGCCTGGCGGGCAGCAAACGCCGCCAGGGCGACCGCGCGGCGCTGGCGGAGGGACTGATCGCGGCGCTGGCGCGGCTGGCGGTCCGCTCCACGCCGGCGCTGGGCACCGCGATCGCCACCGGGTTCGGCGCCGATGCCGCGGGCGAGGACCGGTTCGATTGCGTCCTGGGCGTGCTGGCGGTCCTGGGCGTGCTGACCGGTGCGCGGCCGGACACCGCGCCGCCCGACCCCTGGGTGCAGAACTGGGAGGGCTGGGTGCTGGGCCAGACCGATTGGCCGCCGGATTGGCCGCCCGATTAGCCGTTGGGGTCGCGGTTGTTCAGCCCGCCAGCGCCGGCAGCGCCGCGATCAACTGCCGGGTCTGGGCCAGCATCTCCTCCTCCCCCGACGCCAGCGGGCGCAGGATGAACTTGGACACGCCGGCGGCGATGTAGGCGCCGATCCGGACGCCGATCGCCGCCGCGTCGCCCACCGCGAACACCGCGGCGCCGTCGCGTCCGGTGCGCGCGCGATAGGAAGCCGCGGCGGCGACCACCACCGGATCGTCGGCGCGACCGAAGCGGAACGGAATACCGGCGCCGTAATGATCCGGGTCGATCGCGCGGCCGGCGACCAGCAGGGCGGCCTTGATCGCCGCGATCACCACGCCGGCCTGTTCCGGCGTCTCCGGGCCGGCCTGCCAGCCGGTACCGAAGCGGGCGGTGCGGCGGATCGCGGCCGGGGAGCCGCCGCCGATCCAGATCGGCAGCTCCGCCTGCACCGGACGGGGCGCGATGACGGCACCGGTCAGGCGGAAATAGGTGCCGGCGAAATCGACCGGCGCGCCGGTCCAGAGCCGGCGGAGAATCTCCAGCGCCTCATCGGTGCGCGCCCCGGATGCGGAGCGATCCAGATGCATCGCGGCCCATTCCGGCGCCTTCGGGCTGCCGATGCCGAAGCCTGGCAGCAGCCGTCCCTCCGACAACACGTCGATCGTGGCGCATTGTTTCGCGACCGGCACGGGATCGCGCAACGCCAGGGATAGCACGTTCACGCCGATCTTCAGCCGCCGCGTGCGGCCGGCCACGGCCGCCAAGGCCGCCAGGCTTTCCAGCATCGGCGCGCGCGACAGCAGCCGGTCGGTCTGCCAGAAACTATCGATGCCGCCCTGTTCGCACAGATCGATCCAGCGCCAGAAACCGGCGGCGGTTGCGAACGGGAACTCGGCGAGCCCGATCCCGAAAGCGATCTTGCGTGCCATCGCCGGCTCCGTGTGGTGACGCGCCAGCGTAGCCGGGTGCAGGCGGTCGGGCGAGGGGTGCCGCGCGGTGCTCCGGGGCGCGGATTGCCCAGCCCGCGCCATTACCTCGCCATTGCCCTCCCCGCTCCCACGCGCCACTCTCCCGCGCAAGAAACCCGCCGAGGAACGCCCTGTCCGCCACCTCCCTCCGCCGCGCCCCGCCGCGCGCCGCGGCCTATGGCGCCGATGTCTGGCGCTTGCTGTTCGCCGGCTTCGCCATCTTCACGGTTCGCTGGGGCGAGGCCCTGGCCTCGGCCGTGTTCGTCTTCCAGCGCACCCACGCCCCGTTCCTGGTGGCGATGATGATGCTGCTCCGTCTGCTGCCGATGGGCCTGTTCGGCGCCCCGATCGGCGCCTGGGCCGAGCGATTCCCGCACCGCACCGCGCTCGCGCTGACCATCGTGATCCTGGGCGCCGCCTCGGCGAGCCTCGCGGTGCTCGGCTTCGCCGGACATCTGACGGTGTGGGAGGTCGGCGTCGCAAGCTTCGTCAACGGTCTCGGCTGGGCCGCCGACAACCCGGTGCGCCGGGTGGCGCTGGGCGCCGCGGTGGGCAACGAGCGCATGGGCCGGGTGATGTCGCTGGATGTCGCCGCCACCACCGGCAGCCGGATGCTCGGCCCGGCGATCGGCGGCACGCTGCTCGCCTGGGGCGGGATCGGCAGCGTGTTCACGCTCAGCGTGGCACTGTATGCCGCCGCGCTGGCGGCAACCCTCGCGGTGCGCGGCGGACGAGTGGCGGGGATGGCGGCGGGCGGGCCGGTGCTGGCCGGGATCGTCACCGGCCTCGGCGTCGCCCGCCGCGATCCCCGCCTGTTCGGCGTGCTGCTGGTCACCGTGATCTACAACGTCTTCGCCTGGCCGTTCACCAGCATGGTCCCGGTGATCGCCGAGACCAATCTGCATCTCGGCGCCGCCGGCACCGGCGTGCTGGCCAGCATGGACGGAGTGGGCGCGCTGCTTGGGGCGATCGCGCTCGCCGCGTTCGTCCGCCGGCGCCAGTACGCGGGCGCGTATCTGGGCGGGGTGATTTCCTACACCGCGCTGCTGATGGTGTTCGCGCTGATGCCGAACCCGATCCTGGCGGGCGTGGCGCTGGTCGCGACCGGGCTGGGCGGCGCCGGGTTCAGCGTGATGCAGGCCACGCTGGTCTATTTGTTCGCCCCCGCCGAGATGCGCGGGCGGATGCTGGGCGTGCTGACCGTCTGTATCGGCGCCGGGCCGATCGGATTCCTGGCGCTGGGCTGGGCGGCCAACCTGTTCGGCGCGCGCGCCGCCACGCTGGGCACCGGCGCGCTGGGGCTGGCGGCGCTGGCCGTGACCTTCCCCTGGTGGCGGGCGATCGGGGCGGTGACGCCGCCGCCGTTCGGTTCTATGCCCCGCGCATGAACGACCCCACCAGCTTCTGGCTGATCCGCCACGCCCTCGTCGAGGAAAACGCCCGCGCGATGCTGTATGGCACGCTGGACGTGGAACTCTGCCCCACCGACCTGATCGCGCAGGCGCCGGTCTATGCCGCGCTGGCCGCGCGTCTGCCGCGGCCGGCGCGCTGGATCGTGACCCCGCTGTCGCGCACCCGGCGCACCGCGCAGGCGATCTTCGCCGCCGGCTACCCGGCCGCGCCGCTGGCGGTGGAACCCGACCTGATCGAGCAGCATCTGGGCGACTGGCAGGGCCTGCCGCACGCCGAACTGCCCGCCCGGCTCAGCCTGCACCCGCACGCTTTCTGGCCCCTGGGCGGCGAGGAATCCCCACCCGGCGGGGAGAGCATGGCGGCGGTGATCGCCCGTGCCGGCGCGGCCCTGGAACGCCTGGCCGCCGCCCATCGCGGGGGGGAACTGGTCATCGTCAGCCATGGCGGCACGATCCGCGCGATGGTCGCGCATGCGCTGGGGATCGCGGCCGACAATGCGCTACATCTGGCGGTCCAGAACCTGGGGTTGACCCGGCTGGAGCGGCATCCGGCGGGCTGGCGCGTGGTCTCGGTCAACGAACTCCCGGGATATTGACCGATCGTCATGCCGACGACTCCATCGGCCGTGCTATGGGCGCGCCCCGGCCGTATGGCCCGCGGGAGGTTCGGATGAAGCGTTCCCTTTTCACCGTCGCGACGGCGTGGCTGGCGGCGCTGGCGGCCCTGCTACCCGGGCCGGCGCGCGCGCAGAACAACGTGCAGGCGCTGGTGGACCGCTCCACCCTGGCGCTGGAAGACGTGCTGGCGCCCGATTCCTCGAACCAGGCGATGGGGATGCTGCAGAACGCGCGCGCGGTGATGATCTGCCCGCGCATCTTCGAAGCCGGGTTCATCGTCGGCGGCTCGGGCGGGAACTGCGTGCTGGTGGCGCGCGCCGGCAACGGCACCTGGTCCTACCCGGCGTTCTACGGCATCGGCAGCGCCAGCGTCGGCTTGCAGCTGGGGCTGAAGGATTCCGAGCTGGTGTTGATGGTGATGACCGATCGCGGCCTGAACGCGCTGCTGTCCAGCCATTTCAAGTTCGGGGCCGATGCGTCCGCGGTGGTGGCGACGATCGGCGGCGGCGTGCAAGGCGCGACCACCACGGCGGTGGGCGCGGATATCGTGGGCTACACGAAATCGCGCGGCGCCTTTGCCGGGCTGTCGTTGCAGGGCAGCGTGCTGGACGCGCGGCCGACCTGGGACCAGGCGTATTACGGCCAGCCGGTCGGGGCGCGGGCAATCGTGCTGCGAATGGCCGTCAGCAATCCCGGCGCCGAGCCGCTGCGCGCGTTGCTGACGCGCTATGGCGCGCCCTCCCCGGCCCAAGGGCCAGCCCAGGCAGCTGGGCCCGCCGCCATGGCACCGGCCTACCCGGCCGAAACCGGCCCGTCCGGCGCACCGATGCCCTATGGCCAGCCTCCGGGCGCCTACCCCCAGCAGGGCGCCGCGGCTGGCGCGCCGATGCAACTGGCGCCGACCGCGCCGGTGCAACAACAGTCGCTGCCGCCGCCCAGCCGCTGATCCGCGCCACGCTGGGCGCCGCGCGTCCGCACCCGCCGGGGTGAAATGATCGAAAGGTGATCGCGGGAACTTGTGTTCCATCGCGCGGCACCGCACGCTGGCCGCAGGGAAGGCACGCAACCAGGAGACGCCGCAATGACAGCCCGGCGCGGAGGCGCGGTATGGCTTGCGCTGGCTGCCGCGTTGGCTGTCACGCCCGCAGCCGTCGCCGCACCGGCGACGCCGCCACCGATCGAGGTCTCCGCCGCCCCCATCGTGCCCACCGGCATCGATCTCGCCGCTGCACCGGCGGCAAGCCAAACCCTGGGCGGCGCGGCGCTGGAGCCGAACGGCACGCCCGATCCGCTGGCCGCGCTGAACCAGCAGGCCGCCGGCGTCAGCCTGCAGAACGCCGCCGCCAACCCATATCAGCCAAATCTGGTCTATCACGGTTTCGATCTGTCATCGTTGCAGGGCACGCCGCAGGGCCTTGCGGTGTATGTGAATGGGATGCGCTTCAACCAGGCGTTCGGTGACACGCTGGACTGGGAGCTGCTGGCGCCGCTGGCGATCGCCGATCTGACCATCGAAGATGCCAATCCCGCCTTCGGCCTCAACGCACTCGGCGGCGCGCTGGTGGTGCGGATGAAGAACGGGTTCGACGACCCGGGCGGACGGGTCGATATCTTGGGCGGTTCGTTCGGCCGGATCGGTGCAACGGCGGAATATGGCCGGCAATCCGGCGATTGGGCGGTCTATGGCGCCGCCACGGAACGCCACGAGGCCGGTTGGCGCGACGATCAATCCTCCGACATCCAGGATTTCTACGGCGATCTGGGCGCGCGTCTGCCCGGCAGCGAATTCCATGTCAGTATCATCGTCGCCCATGCCGTGCTGAATGGGCCGGGCACCGCGCCGGTGCAGTTGATCGCGGCCGATCCGGCGGCGCAGTACACCGCGCCGAATTTGATCGCCAACCAATATGCCCGCCTTTCCGCCAGCCTGGATCACATGATCGGCGCGCATGACAGCCTGCGCGCCCTTGCCTACTACGATTACTTCCGCCAGCGGGTTGCCAACGGCAACGCACCGAACGATCTGCCCTGCGTCGGCAATCCCGGTTTTCTGTGCCAGGACGGCGGCACCGGCGCGCCCAGCACCACCACCGGCGGCACGCCGATCCCGAACTTCACCGGCAATGCGTATTATTCCGAGCTCGATCAGCAGACCACCGTCACCAATGGCTACGGCGCCAGCCTGATCCTGACCGACCGGCGTCATCTGTCCGGCCACGCAAACCGCCTGGTTGCGGGGTTCGAGTTCGATGGCGCGCAAACCGGCTTCGGCGGTGCCGGCCTGATCGGTGGGATCACTCCGGTCTCACGCGTGTTCATCGGCCCGGGTGTGACGATCGACGAACCGGGGACCAACATCCCGGTCTCGGTCGCGATCGGGAACGCCGCCTACGGCGCGTATCTGGCCGATACATTCCACGTCACCGCGAAGCTGGCGCTGT
>JAKAZJ010000066.1 GCA_021826565.1 Pseudomonadota bacterium
CACCACCACGCCGGCCAGGCCGAGCGCTGCCGCCACGTCCATCACGTCGCGCAAGGCGGCCTCGGGTCCGTAGCGATCGGGACGCGCGCCGGGCGGCAGGCGGAACGAAGCGCCGCGCCCGGCATAATCCAATGCCACGATCCGCCGCGGCGCGCCCGCCGCCAGCGGTGCGAAATCCCCGGCGGTGCGCACCAGTCCGGGCAAGCATAACAGCGGCGTCCCGGGTGCGTCCGGATGCCACTCCAGCACGTTGAGCGCCAAGCCGTCCCAGGCCGAGATGCGATGCACGCGCGGGGTCATTTCGGGCCCGGCATCCACTGCGCCAGCAGCGCGGGCGCGGTGGTCCCGGTATGCGCCAGATAGACCACCATGTTTTCCAACACCCGCTGCACGTAGTTGCGGGTTTCGCCGAACGGAATCCGCTCGATCCAGTCGATCATCCGGTTCGGATGGCCGCGCGGATCGCCATTCGCGGCCAGCCACTGATCCACCCGTCGCGGCCCCGCGTTATAGGCGGCGACGGCCAGCGGCAGGGACCCGTCATAGCGCGCCAGCAATTGCGAGAAATAGGCGCTGCCCAGGCGGATGTTGCGCTCTCGATCCGTAGTCAGCGCGACGGTCGTGATCCGCACCCCCAGCGCGCGCGCCACCTGCGCCGCGGTCGCCGGCATCAGCTGCATCAGCCCGCGTGCACCGGACGGGCTGATGGCGCCGGGATCGAAGCTGCTTTCCTGGCGGATCAGAGCCAATATCACCGCCGGCTGCGCCGCACCCAGCGCAACCGCTTGGCCTCCCCCCCCCGGGCCCACCCCTTGCGGCGGCGCCCCGGGGGGCGCTTGCGGCGGGTCCGCGGCCATCGGCCAGCCGGTCTCGGGCAGCATCCCGCCCTCCAGCCCGATGCGGCGGGCGATGAACACCGCCGTCTCGGGGATGCCGAGCGCGAGCGCCAGACGCGCCGCCAGCGTCTGCTCCGCCAGGTCCGGCGCCACCTGGGCCATGCGGAACAGGAACGCCCGCGCGCGGCCGGGCTGGTGCCAGGCGGCCAGCAGCAGCGCGGCCCGCACCAGTTCATGCCCGGTGAACCGGATCGCCTGGGCGCGGGTGAAGGCCGGATCGGCAATCGCGGCCACGCGGGCGATCGGCGACTGGCCGAGCGCGCGCGCCGCCAACTGCCCGTAGAACGTGGTGGGATAGGCGCTGGCGGCGCGGTATGCGCCGGCGGGGGCTGTCCCGCGGGCTGCTCCAGCGGCAGCGGCGGCGCGGGCCAGCCAATACTGCCGCCGCGCGCTGGTGATCGCGGCGTGGGACACCGCCAGCCGATCGAAATCGGCCGCCGCCAGCGCCGGCCGGTGCAACGCCGTCAACGCGATGAACCCGGCCAGGAAGCCCGAGGACGCCACCGGCGCGGGCGCGGTCTGCATCCGGTCATCGGCCATGGTGTAGGCCTCAGCGGCGTTGCCGGCCGCCAGCAGCGCCCGCGCCAGCGCCTGGCGCGCGGCCCAGAACGCCGCGCGCCGCGCGGGCGCGGCAGCCCGTTCGGCGGCGAAACCATGAGCGCGCCAGAAGGCCAGCGCCCGGTTCGGGTGGTCGCTTGTCAGGGCACGCGCCTCGGCCAGCGCCAGACCAGGCCGATCCTGGTCCGCCCCCGGCAGGGCACGAATCCGCGTCTGGGCATCGGCCGCGCCGGTGCGCAGCGCCAGCGCCGCCATCGCCGGCGCGCGCGCGGCAGCGGCCAGGCGGGGGATCAGGGCGCGGGCGGCGGCCGGATCGGTGCGCAGCGTCACGCGGAACCGCGCCGCGGCATCGGCCGCGGTGAAATGAGTGGCCCATCGGCGGGCAAAAGCCGGGTCGTCCAGGCCACGCGCCCAGGCGGCGCGCGCCGCCGCCACCGCCGCCGACCCGGTCAGTAGCCGCGCGCACTGCGCCAGCGCGGCCGGCAGGGTGATCCGCCCCGGCACGCAGAACCGCGCCGCATCCGCCGGGTCCGCATCGGCGGCCAGCGCCTGCTGGAACCGCCGCGCCAGCTCGAATTGATCCGGCCAGTCCGGATTGGCGGCGCGGAACGCCGCGATCTGCCCAGGGGTTGCGGCGCCCGGGGTCAGCAGGCGGTAGAACGTGACCAACTGGCGGGCGACCGGGTCCGGCGCGCGCGCCACCGCCGCCTCGGCCGCCGCCCAGTCGCCGGCGGCCACGAACGCCATTGGGTCGGCCGCCCACGCCGGGCGGGTCAACGCAGACAGCAACGGGGCGGACAGCAGCAGGGTCACGACCAGCCAGGCCGGCATCCTGCGTCCCACCGCTCGCGGAACGCGGCGGGGCGGGTCCGATCGGCCGGGGCGGTGGCAGCTCATGCTTCTCTCTACCCCCGCGCGCGCTTGCGAGGCATCCCCCTTGCGCCTAGTTTCCGCGCTCCCCGGCACCCGCCGCCACCGCCCCGAACGGAGGAACCCGATGTTCAAGGGATCGCTCGTCGCCCTGATCACGCCAATGCGCGCCGACGGGTCGATCGACGAGAAAGCCTACGCCGATTTCGTGGACTGGCAGATCAAGGAAGGCACCGGCGGGGTGGTTCCGGTCGGTACCACTGGCGAATCGCCCACCTTGACCCATGACGAGCACAAGCGCGTGACCGATATCGCGGTCGAAGTTGCGGCCGGCCGCGTGCCGGTGATCGCCGGCACCGGATCGAACAGCACCGCCGAAGCGATTGCGCTGACCCGCCACGCCAAGCAGGCCGGCGCCGACGCGGCGCTGATCGTCACGCCGTATTACAACAAGCCGACGCAGGAGGGGATGTATCTGCATTTCTCCGCCATCGCCGATGCGGTCGACCTGCCGATCATCATCTACAACATCCCGCCCCGTTCCGTGATCGACATGAGCGTGGAGACGATGGGCCGCCTTGCCAGGCACCGCAACATCGTCGGCGTGAAGGACGCGACCGCCAACCTGGCCCGGCCGCTGCACACGCGCCGCGCCTGCGGCCCGGAGTTCTGCCAATTGTCCGGGGAGGATCATACCGCGCTGGCGTTCCTCGCCGCCGGCGGGCATGGCTGCATCAGCGTGACCGCCAATGTGGCGCCGCGGCTCTGCGCCGAGATGCACGCCGCCTGGGCCGACGGGCGGATGGCCGAGGCGATGGCAATCCAGGATCGGATGGTCCCGCTGCATGACGCGCTGTTTTCCGAAACCAGCCCCGGCCCGGTGAAATACGCCGCCAGCCTGCTGGGCAAAACCGCGAATCACTGCCGCCTGCCGCTGGCCCCGCCGGCCGAGGTGACGCGCGCGCGGGTGCGCGCCGCGATGAGTGAGGCCGGATTGCTGAACTGACACGCCGGTTGCTTCGCGGCACGGCCGCAACGCTTGCGCCGTGCCGGGAAGCCGCTTCGGACCGAGGCTCGGTCGGCGCCGTTATTTCTCGCGCCGAGAGGAACAGGGGGGATCAGCCTGGCGCGGGCGGTTCACCCGATAGCGGTGGGGCCCGGCTGCCCGAACAAACCGCCTGCCGCACGGACCCTGCGATAAGCGCCGCCCCCTTCTGCATCGCAGCACTGCCACCCCGGAAGATTGCCCCCAACCCCCGCCTTCGCTAGGTTCCGCCGCCTTTCCCCGAAGCCTCCCGCGCCCCAGGCCACGCCCCCATGAAGCTTACCTCCGACCGCCTCGACCGCATCAGCCCCAGCCTGACCATCGCCATCTCCACCGTCGCCCGCGCCCTGCAGGCGGCCGGCAAGGACGTGATCAGCCTGTCGCAGGGCGAACCCGATTTCGACACGCCACAGAACGTCAAGGACGCGGCGATCCGCGCCATCCAGACCGGCGAGACCAAATACACCGACGTCTCCGGCACCCCCGCGCTCCGCCGCGCCGTGGCCGCCCGCTTCGCCACCGATCACGGCCTGGACTACAAGCCGGAGGAGATCATCATCTGCACCGGCGGCAAGCAGGTGATCTTCAACGCCATGCTCGCCACCACCGGCCCGGGCGATGAGGTCATCATTCCCAGCCCGTGCTGGGTCACCTACCCGGACATCGTCTCGCTCGCGGAAGCGAAGCCGGTGCTGGTGCCCTGCGGCCAGAACAACGGCTTCAAGCTGCGCGCCGAGGACCTGGAAGCCGCGATCACCCCGCGCACCAAATGGTTCATGTTCAACAATCCCTGCAACCCCACCGGCGCCGCGTACAACGCCGACGAACTCCGCCCGATCTGCGAGGTGCTGATGCGCCATCCGGATGTGTGGGTGTTCACCGACGACATCTACGAGAAGCTCGCCTATGACGGCTTCAAGCCGGCCACCATCCTGGAAGTGGAACCGCGTCTGCGCGACCGCACCCTGACCATGAACGGCTGCTCCAAGGCGTATGCGATGACCGGCTGGCGCATCGGCTATGCCGGCGCGCCGGTGGCGCTGATCAAGGCGATGGACAAGCTGCAAAGCCAGTCCACCTCCAACCCCACCTCGATCAGTCAGGCCGCCGCGCTGGAAGCCCTGACCGGCCAGCAGGACAGTATCGAGGTGATGCGCGTGGCCTATCAGGAACGGCGCAATCTGGTGGTGGAGATGCTGAACGCCGCGCCGGGCCTGACCTGCCACAAGCCGGAAGGCGCGTTCTACGTCTATCCCGGGATGCGCGGCTGCCTCGGCAAGACCACGCGCGCGGGCCGGAAGATCACCAATGACGAAGCATTCGTCACCGCGCTGCTGGAAGAAGAAGGCGTCGCCACCGTGCATGGCGCGGCGTTCTGCTATCCGGATCATTTCCGGGTCAGCTACGCGTCCGACCTGCCGACCCTGACCGAAGCCTGCACCCGCATCCAGCGGTTCTGCGCGGGCCTTTCCTGATGCCCGCGCTGGCGCAACGCCTGGCGCGCGTCCAGGTCGCGGCCAGCACCACCATGACCATGCGCGCGCGCGAATTGCGCGCCCAGGGGGTGGATGTGGTGGCGCTGACCCTGGGCGAGCCGGGCTTCGCCACCCCGCGTCCGGCGATCGAGGCCGGGTATCAGGCCGCCCTGCGCGGTGAGACCAAATACCCCCCGCAAGACGGCACCCCGGCCCTGAAGGCTGCCATCCAGCGCAAGTTCCGCCGCGATTCCGGGCTGGAATTCGGGCTCGATCAGATCAGCGTCGGCAATGGCGGCAAGCAGTGCATCTACAACGCGCTGGCCGCCACGGTGGACCCGGGCGACGAGGTGGTGATCCCGGTGCCGTCCTGGAACGCCTATCCGCTGATGACCAACCTGCTGGACGGCGTGCCGGTGTTCGTCCCCTGCCCGCAGAACAACGGCTTCAAGCCGCGCGCCGAGGATATCGAAGCCGCCATCACCCCGCGCAGCAAGTGGCTGATGCTGAACAACCCGAACAATCCCTCGGGCGCGGCCTGTTCCGCCGCCGAGCTGGCCGAGATCGCCGCGGTGCTGCGTCGCCATCCCGACATCTGGATCATGTCGGACGACATGTACGAGCATCTGGTGTTCGACGGCTTCCGCCACGCCACCATGGCCGCGGTGGCGCCGGATCTCGCGGACCGGACGCTCACCATCAGTGGCGTGTCCAAGACCTACGCCATGACCGGCTGGCGCATCGGCTTCGCCGCCGGGCCGCGCGCGCTGATCAAGGCCATGGTGAACATGCAGGGGCAGATCACCGCCGGCGTATCCTCGGTCGGCCAGGCCGCCGCCGCCGCCGCGCTGGACGGCCCGCAGGAGGGCGCGGCCGAAATGGCCGCCGCCTATCAGCGCCGCCGCGACATCGCGGTGGAAATGCTGAACGCCGCCCCGGGCCTGTCGTGCCACAAGCCGGAAGGCGCGTTCTATGTGTTCCCCAACATCGCCGGCTGCCTGGACAAGACCTCGCCTTCCGGACGGCGCCTGACCTCGGACGAGGATTTCGCCCGCGCGCTGCTGGAGGAAGCCCATGTCGCCATCGTCCCCGGCGTGTCCTACGGCATGAGCCCCTATATCCGCGTCAGCACCGCGTCCGAGGAAGCCGTGCTGGTGGAAGGCTGCCGCCGCATCGTCGCGTTCTGCGAGACGCTGCGGTGACCGCGACGATCCGGCCGGGTCGGGATGCCGACGCGGCCGGGTTCTTCGCCCTGATCCGCGCCTGCTGGAGCGAATACCCCTCGATCGTGCTCGATCTGGAGCACGAGGTCCCGGAACTGCGCGCGCTCGCCAGCTACTACGCCGATGCCGGCGGCGCGCTATGGGCGGCCGAGGAGGGCGGGCGCATCGTCGGCATGATCGCGGTCCGCCCGGTCGATCCGGGAACCGCCGAAATCTGCAAGCTGTATGTGGACGCCGTCCAACGCGGCACCGGTCTCGCCGCCCGGCTGCTGGCCGCCGCCGAGGCCGCGGCCGGGCCGATCCGCCTGGTGCTCTGGTCCGACACGCGCTTCGCCCGCGCGCACCGTTTCTACGAGAAGCATTCCTATGTCCGCACCGGTCCGATCCGGCCCTTGCACGATCTCTCGCATTCGCTGGAATACGGCTACGCCCGGCCCTGGGAGGAGATCGCCGCGCTGGACGTCGCCGGGGCCGCTTCGGCCGTCCCGCGCCTGGCTGCGTTGCTGATCGCCTGCGCCGCCGAGGGCGCGCCGGTCTCGTTTCTCCCCCCGCTCCCCCCGGCTACCGCCCGCGCGTATTGGGAACGTGTCGCCACGCAGGTCGCGGGCGGGCAGCGCGAGCTGCGCGTCGCCTGGGATCGCGGCGTGCTGGCCGGGACCGTGACCCTCGACCTCGCGACGCCGCCGAACCAGCCGCAGCGCGCGGCGGTGAAAAAGCTGCTGGTTGATCCCGCGCATCGCCGCCGCGGCCTGGCCCGTGCGCTGCTCGCCCGTGTCGAAGCCGCTGCCGTCGCCCGCGACCGCCGCTTGCTGACGCTGGAAACCGCGGCCGGGGGCGCGGCCGAGACGCTGTATCGCGCCGCCGGCTGGACCGAGACGGGCCGCCTTCCCGCCGCGCTGCTGACCGCCGCCGGCGCGGAGGTCGACGCCCTGCTGTTCCATAAGCGCCTGATCGCCGAAAATGGCTGAGCTCGCGCCTGGCGCCCATACGTTCGGCTTCGTCTGGAGCTGCGATGCAGCCGAAGCCGTCGCGCGTCTCGCCGCCGTGGGCGTGCGGCAGTTCCAGCTGATGGGCATGGCGCCGCATCTGGACCCCTGGACGCCGGACCCGGCGCGGCTGGCGCAGCTGCGCGCCACGGTCGCTGCCTGCGGCGGCGAGGTGCTGGCGATCGATCTGCCCAGCAGCGATTCCAACCTTGCGTCGCTGTCACCGCGCACGGTGGATGCCTCGGTCGCGCTCTATACGCAGGCGCTGGAAGTGGGCGCGGCGGTGGGTGCACGCTGGCTGACCATCAACTCCGGGCGCAGCCATGCGCTGCTGCCCCCGCCCGACGACCGGCTGCGGGACATTTTCCGCGGCGCGCTGGTCCGGCTGGTCGCAGCGGCCGAGGCGCGCGGGATGCGCATCCTGATCGAGAACATCCCCGGCATGGTCCTGCCCGACGCACGCAGCCTGCGCACGTTCCTGGATCAGGACGATCACGGTCTTGTGGACGTGCTTTACGACGTTGCCAACGCCGCCGCGATCGGCGAGGACCCGGTGGCCGGGATGGAAACGCTAGGGGAACGGATCCGCGTGCTGCATTTGTCGGATGCCCCGCGCGGGGCCTGGCGGCACGACCCGATCGGCAGCGGCGGGATCGATTTTCCCGCGATCCTGCGCACGGCGCGGCGGCTGCGCTACGACGGGGCGGTGGTGCTGGAAATCATTGGCGCCGATCCGCTGGCGGCGTTTTGCGAGTCCCGCGCCCGCATTCTGGCGCTGTCAGTCACGCCGCCAGCCAGTCCTCGACCAATCGCCGCGCGATCGAATCCCCACGCGGCAGCATGAAGCCGTGGGAGGCGGGATCGGCGATCTCGGCGCGCGAGAACCAGCGCACGTCCACCAGTTCCTCGGTCTCGATCGTGATGTCTTCCGATAGGCCCTCGGCGTAGCA
>JAKAZJ010000067.1 GCA_021826565.1 Pseudomonadota bacterium
TCCGCGAGTTTCTGCGGCGCTTCCGGCAGGCGCGAGACCACCTCGCGCGCGCGGCCATCCGCGCCGCGCAGCAACGCCTCGGCCGCAGCCGGCACGCCTTGGCCGGGTGCGGCGCCGAGCGCGGCCGCCGCTTCGTTCACCCGGCTGATCACGCCCTCGGTCCAGACCGAGCGTCCGTCGCACATGTCGCAGCTGAACACGCTGACGGCCGCGGCGGGGACGCGATGGGTATCGGCGACGCGCAGGCCGGCGATGCCGGCCTCGTTGCGGCCGATCCCGGCATCGACGCCGATGATCCCGCGCAGGCCGCGGCGCAGCAGCGACACGGCGACGGCCTCGGCCATATAGGCGCCGTGGATCAGCACGTCGCGGATCGTGTCGATCGGGACCAGGGCGGCATCGAATTCGCGTGGCGAATCGATCACGATGGCACGGCCGGACGCGGCGGTCAGGCCGACGAAGGCGCGGTTGCCGAATTGCAGCGGTGGCGGGTGGCGTGCGGGCATGGGACGTTCCGGAGATGGGGGATCGCCGTGCGCGGGATCCGTTTGCGACATCTTGCGCCAGGGCGGGGGTTTGCGGCAAGCGAGGGATTCGCAGGAAGTGCTTCGATCTGGAATTGGGCACCGGCCCGCATCGCCGAACCAGTGCCAAAAGACAACGTATATCGACCGTGCGCGAAGCCACACACGGCCGGCTCGGCCCGATACGGCAGCGGCGCCGTCTTCCTCCGACGGGATTGCCAGACCTTGCGGCGCGGCCCCGGGTTTCGCCCCGGCACGGTTTCCGTTATACTCCCTTCATGTCCGAAACGGCACGGCTCCGTCTTTCTCTGGCTCTGCTGGCGCTGCTGGCGGTGGTGCCCGCCGCGCGCGCGGCCGCAGCCAGCCCGGCCGACACGGTCACCGCATGGTTCATGCGCGCCTGCGTTCGTTTCGCCGCGCACCCAACCGCGCTGCGCCGCTGGGCCGGCACGAAGCACCTGGCGGTGGCTCCGGACAAGCAGGCGCAGACTTATCTGTTCGGCCTGCCCGGCGCGGTGTTCGCCATTCCCGCCGCCGACGGCCCGCTGGTCCTGGTCTCGGAGAACAGCGGGTCGTGCTCGATCATCGCCCCCGACGTACCCGGCGCGGTGCTGCTCACGCAGGTCAACGCCGCGCTGACCGCGGCTGGCATCGCCTTCAAAATCACCCGGGACGCCCCCGACCCGAAGGCCCCCGAACTGCACGACCGCGCTTACGCCGCGCATAAGGGCAAGGATAGCTGGCTGATGCTGGTCAGCACCGTGACCGATCCGGCGGGCGGCGAGGCGATCCTGACCAGCTCCCCCTGATCGCACGCGCCGGGGCGAGACCCTCAAGGGGACTCGCGCGAAAGGGGGCCATTCGTCAACAGCCTTGCGCCGGACGCGCTTGACGCCGGGGCGGCCCCGCGGCCATGACCCCGGCTTATTCCGACGGATACCGCCGCATGACCGCCTCCGCCTCCCTGGGTTTCGGCTTCCGCTTTGCCGATCTTGCCGCCCGTGACGGGCTGATCCGCCTGGATCGCCGCTTCCTGGACGTGCTGGCGGCCGAGGACCCGGCGCTGCATGCACGGCTGCTGGCCGCCCGCGCCGCGCCGGACGCGCTGGAGACGAAGCCGGAAGCCGAGCTGATGGTGGCGCTCGGCCCGTCGCTCGACCGCTTCCTGGGCACGCTGTTCGGGATCGAGGCGGAACTTTCCGCAATCCGCGCCGCGACCGCCGCGCTGGACCCGGTCCATGCCTGCAAGCGCCTGTTCGTGCAGCGCCAGGCGACCAGGAAATACCCCGACCCGTCCGGCTTCGACGGCCCCGCCCTGGCCGCCGCGCTGATCCAGCGCATGGCCGAACCCCTGACCGAGGCCGGATTCGCCCGCCACGTCGCCGCCTGGGAAGCGGCCACCGACACCGCCGCCCTGGATCTCGCCGCCCGCTACGCCGCCTGGGCCGCGCTGACCCCGGAAGGCCAGCACGCGCATCCCGGCGGCACCCTGTTTCACGTGCCGCGCCGCATCGACGTCCAGCATCTGGTTCCGGTCGAGACCGAACAGCGCGACGGCGTCACCATGCTGCGCCTGCCGCCCGAGCATCACCGCCCCCGCGACGGCTTCGCCCTGACCGATGCCGGGATGACCACGGCCCAGGCGCTGGATCAGGTGAACTACTGCATCTGGTGTCACGCGCAGGGCAAGGACTCCTGCTCGAAAGGTCTGCCGGACCGCAAGGCGGGCGGGTTCCAGAAATCCCCCTTCGGCGTCACCCTGGCCGGCTGCCCCCTGGACGAGAAGATCAGCGAGATGCACGCGTTGCGCGCGGAAGGATCGCTGCTGGGCGCGTTCGCCGCGATCGCGGTGGACAACCCGATGATGGCAGCGACCGGTCACCGCATTTGTAACGACTGCATGAAGGCCTGCATCTTCCAGAAGCAGGAGCCGGTGGATATTCCCCAGGCCGAGACCTCGGTGCTGAAGGACGTGCTCGCGCTGCCCTGGGGGTTCGAGCTGTACGCCCTGTTGACGCGCTGGAACCCGTTGGACATCCGCCGCCCGCTGCCGCGACCGGACAGCGGACGCAAGGTGCTGGTGGTGGGGCTGGGCCCGGCCGGCTTCACCCTGGCGCATCACCTGATGAATGACGGGCATACCGTGGTGGCGATCGACGGGCTGAAGATCGAACCCCTCGGCTGCGATCCCGCGGCGCCGGTGCGCGACGTCCAGACCTTGTTCGAGAACCTGGACGACCGCGTCATGGCCGGCTTCGGTGGCGTGGCCGAATACGGGATCACGGTGCGGTGGAACAAGAACTACCTGAAACTGATCCGTATCCTGCTGGAGCGCCGTCCCGAATTCGCCCATTTCGGCGGCGTGCGCTTCGGCGGCACGCTGGGGGTGGATGACGCCTTCGCGATGGGCTTCGATCATGTCGCGCTGTGCCTGGGCGCGGGCCGGCCGACCATGCTGGAAATCCCGAACGGCCTGGCGCGTGGGGTGCGCGCGGCGTCCGATTTCCTGATGGCGTTGCAGCTGACCGGGGCGGCGAAGCGATCTTCCATCGCCAATCTGCAACTGCGGATGCCGGTGGTGGTGATCGGCGGCGGGTTGACCGCGATCGACACCGCAACCGAGAGCCTGGCCTATTACGTCCGCCAGGTGGAGAAATTCGCCGCGCGGTACCGCACTTTGGTTGCGGAACGCGGGGAGAATGCCGCGCGCGCCGGCTGGAACGCGGAAGAAGCCGCGATCGCCGACGAGTTCCTGACCCACGCCGCTGCCCTGGCCGGCGAACGCGCCGCCGCTTCGCGCGCCGGCCGTGCCCCCAATTTCGTGCCGCTGCTGGACCGCTGGGGTGGCGCCACCATCGCCTATCGCCGCCGGATGATCGACAGCCCGTCCTACACGCTGAACCACGAGGAAGTGGCGAAAGCGCTGGAAGAAGGCGTCCATTTCGCGGAAGGCCTGACCCCGGTCGCGGTCGAGACCGACCCGCAGGGCCACGCTTGCGCGCTGCGCGTGACGCGGCCCGATGGCACCGAGGCCGTTCTGCCCGCGCGTGCCATCCTGGTCGCCGCCGGCACCCAGCCCAACACCGTGCTGGCGCGCGAGGACGGACGGATCAAGCTGGAAGGCCGCTATTTCCAGGCGCTGGACGAACAGGGCGCCCCGGTCACGCCGGTGCGCGGACTGGCGAAGCCCCCTGCCGCGCAGGTCCTGATGCACCGGATTGCGGACGGGCGGACGATCAGCTTCTTCGGCGACCTGCACCCAAGTTTCTTCGGCAACGTGGTCAAGGCGATGGGCAGCGCCAAGCGCGGCTACCCGGTGGTCTCGCGCGCGCTGGCGGCGCGGGCGGCGACCGACCTGACCGGCCCGGCGCTGATCGCCGCTTGCCGCGACGCGCTGGCGCCGCGCGTCCATGCGGTGGCGCGGCTCACGCCCAACATCGTGGAAGTGGTGCTGCACGCCCCGGCCGCGGCGCGTGCGTTCCGCCCCGGGCAGTTCTTCCGCTTGCAGAACTACGAGACGCTGGCCCCGACGCTGGACGAAGCCTCCGGCCGGACGGTGCTGGGGATGGAGGGCCTGGCGATGACCGGCGCCTGGACCGATCCGGCGCGCGGGCTGGTCTCTGTCATCGTGCTGGAGATGGGTGGAAGCTCCGATTTATGCGCCGTGCTGCGCCCTGGGGAGCCGGTGGTACTGATGGGCCCGACCGGCGCACCGACCGAACTGGCCGAGGCGAGCACCGTCGCGCTGATCGGCGGCGGGCTGGGGAATGCGGTGCTGTTCTCGATCGGTGCGGCGCTGCGCGCACGCGGCACACGGGTGCTGTATTTCGCCGGCTACAAGCGCGTGATGGATCGTTACAAAACCTCCGAGATCGAGCGCGCCGCCGACGTGATCGTGTGGTGCTGCGATGAGGCACCTGGGTTCGTGCCCAGCCCCGATCGGCCGCAGGACCGCGCCTTTGTCGGCAATATCGTCCAGGCGATGGCGGCGTATGGTTCCGGGCGACTGGGCGCGCAAGCCGTGAAGCTGGCCGAGGCCGCGCATCTGATCGCGATCGGGTCGGATCGGATGATGCAGGCGGTGGGCGCGGCGCGGTCCGGTGTGCTGGCGCCATTGCTGTTGCCCGGGCATAGCGCGATCGGGTCGATCAATTCGCCGATGCAGTGCATGATGAAGGAAGTCTGCGCGCAATGCCTGCAACCGCAAATCGACCCGGCGACGGGGGAGCGGCGGCTGGTGTTCTCGTGCTTCAACCAGGACCAGGCGCTGGATCGGGTGGATTTCGGGGCGCTGCACGAACGGCTGTTGCAGAACGGGGTGCAGGAAAAGCTGACGGCGAAATGGATCGACCGCGCGTTGCGGATTCTGGGGATGCGGTTGGCGGCGTAGCGCCCCCGGGGGGCGCCCAGGCGGGCCGCGGCGGGCATTGCCGCTCCGCCCCGCTCCGCCTATCTCCCCCCCATGAGCGATATTTTTGCCCCCGAGGGCGGCTGGCGGGTACGCCTGCTGGATCTCTCCGCGCCCCAGGACGACCGCGTGATCGAGGACGTCTCCGGCTTTGCCACCCTGATGCAGGCCAACGCCTTCGCCCGCCGCTATGTCCGCGATCAGGTCGAGCGCTGCCGCGCCCCGGGCGCCGACACGCGCGCCGTCCTGGAAGCCTGGGCGGCGTTCGGTGAGGACGCGGAAGTCCTGGATGCCGGCCCCTCCGGCTGGCGATCCGAAGCCGAGATCGGCGAGTTCGCCGACCACCCCGCCGGCGACGAAGACCGCGACTGGCGCGCGCTGGACCCCCGCCGGGACGAAGACGACGCGGAAGACGACGCATGATCCGCGTCCGCTTCGCCCCCAGCCCCACCGGCTATCTGCATGTCGGCAACGCGCGCATCGCGCTGGCGAATGTCCTGTTCGCCCGCCACCACGGCGGCCATGTCCTGCTGCGGCTGGACGATACCGACGCGGCGCGCTCCCGCCCCGAGTTCGCCGCCGCGATCCCGCAGGACCTGGCGTGGCTCGGGATCGGCTGGGACGCAACCTTCCGCCAGTCCGACCGTTTAGCGGCGTACGCAGCCGCCGCGGACCGGCTGCGCGCGGCCGGGCGGCTGTATCCGTGCTTCGAGTCCGAAGAAGAACTCGCCGCCAAGCGCGAAGCCCGCCTGCGCCGGCGTCTGCCGCCCGTCTATGACCGCGCCATGCTGCGCCTGACCCCGGAACAGCGGGCCGCCGCCGAGGCCAACGGCAAGCGCCCGCACTGGCGTTTCCGTCTGTCCGATGGTGAAACCAACTGGCGCGACCTGGTGCTGGGACAGCGCGCGGTGAAACTTCCCACCGTGTCCGATCCGGTCCTGGTCCGCGCCGACGGTACGCCGCTTTATACGTTCACCTCGGTGGTGGACGATCTGGCGGAAGGCATCTCCCACGTGATCCGGGGCGAGGATCACGTCACCAACACCGCGATCCAGCGCGATCTGATGGCGGCACTCGGCGCCAATCCGGGGGCGATCGCGTTCGCACATCTGCCGCTGTTGACGGACGCCGATGGGGGAAAACTGTCGAAGCGCCTCGGCGGCCTGACCTTGCGCGCATTGCGGGCGGACGGGATCGAGGCCGGGGCGGTCACCGGCTATCTGGCCCGCCTCGGCACCTCCGCCGATCCGGAACCGGCGTCGCTGGAGACGCTGGCGGCGACCTTCGATCTGGGATCGTTCTCCCGCTCCGCCGCGCGTTTCGACGGCCGCCAACTGCTGGCGCTGAACCGGCGTGTGCTGCACGCGACGCCCTTCGCCGCCGTGTCCGCCCGCTTGCCCGCCGGCGCAACCGAGGCGTTCTGGAACGCCGTGCGCGGCAATCTGGACCTGTTGACCGAAGCCCGCGGCTGGTGGGATGTGGTTGCCGGAGATATCATCCCGCCGCCTTCGGAAGCCGATCCGGCATTCTTCGCCGCCGCCCGCGCCACCCTGCCGCCCGAACCCTGGGATGAGGCCACCTGGTCGGCCTGGACCGCGGCGCTGGCTGCGGCCTCGGGGCGCAAGGGGCGCGCGCTGTTCCACCCGCTACGCCTGGCGCTGACGGGCGAGGAACAGGGGCCGGAGCTGCGCGCGCTGCTCCCGCTCATGGGGCGCGCGCGCGTGGCACGGCGGCTGGGGGCGTAAGCCGGCCTCCGACCGGCTTGGCACGCGCCGCGCCGCGCCCCACACTGGAATCCGCCAGCTATCGGAGACGCCCCGTGCCGCCGATCTTCCCGACCCGGCCGAATGTCTATGCCGCTTCCCCGCTCGACCGTGCCGCCGCGCGACGGACCGACGCCGCCTGGATCGCAGCCCGGCTCGATGACCCGGGATCGCTGGTGGTGCCCACCTGGCGCAATCGCAACCTGGTCGTGGGGATGGAGGAAGGCGCGCCGAGCGCCGTCTATCTTCGCGCGCCCGAAGCGGCCCCGCTGCGCGACGCCGACCGATCCTGGGTGTTCCTCGGGTTGCTCGATCAGGCCGCGGTGTTCGCGCTGGATCTCAGCGATGCCGAAGATCCGGCCGTGCTTTTTGACACGCGCGGCGGCAGCTTTGTCGATCTGCGTTCGGTCGGCTGGGGGGCGCCGCGGCCGGAAGCGGCGGTGCTCGCCCATGCGCGCGGCCTGTTGCACTGGCGCGCGCGGCATCGCTTCTGCGGCGTCTGCGGCGCGCCCTGCGAACCGAAAAGCGCCGGCCACGTGATGGCGTGCACCGGTTGCAAGGCAGACCATTTCCCCCGCACCGATCCCGCCGTGATCATGCTGGTCACGCGCGGCGATCGCGCATTGCTGGGTCATTCGCAGCGTTTCCCGCGTGCCAACATGTATTCCACCCTGGCCGGTTTTGTGGAACCGGGGGAAAGCGTGGAGGAAGCGGTGCGCCGCGAAGTGGCCGAGGAGGCGGGAATCACGGTCGGCGACGTATGGTATCATTCCAGCCAGCCCTGGCCGTTCCCCGGCAACATCATGCTGGGCTGCTACGCCGAGGGCCTATCGGAAGACATCACGATCGAGACCGAGGAACTGGTGGACGTGCGCTGGTTCTCGCGCGCCGAGATCGCCGATCCCGCCTCCCATGGCTTCATGCTGCCGCGTGGGGATTCGATCGCGCGGCGATTGGTCGAGGACTGGCTGGCGGCGTGACTGACAGCGCCAGGATGCGCGCGCGGGACTCGCAAAACGCCGCCAGCGGATCGGCGCCGATGATCTCCAGCACCACCGCCCCGTCGTAGCGCAGCCGCCGCGCCGTGCGCAGGATCGCGGGGAAATCGATCGCGCCGCTGCCGATCGGGTCGTGCCGCCAGGCCCCGCGCGGCGCATCCGACAAATGCAGCACGCGGATCCGGTCCCCTAGCGTTTCCATCCCGGCCACCGGGTCCTCGCCGATCGCGGCGGCGTTGGCAACGTCGTAAAGCACG
>JAKAZJ010000068.1 GCA_021826565.1 Pseudomonadota bacterium
CTTGTACGCCAGGAAGTGCTTGAAGCTGTTGACGCCGTGGTCGCGCGCGAGGATACCCATCTCCTCGCGCACCTGCTCGGACCACCAGGTGACGGCGACGTGCAGGCTGTAATCCGACGCCGCCTTCTCGGCCCAGCCGCGCCAGGTGCGGAACCCCTCGAGCAGGGAGACGCCGGGACTCGGAATGACGAAGTCGATCACCATGGTCGTGCCGCCGGCCATCGCGGCCGCCGTGCCGGTGTAGAAATCCTCGCTCGCCACCGTGCCCATGAACGGCAGCTCCATGTGCGTATGCGGATCGATTCCACCGGGCATCACGAGCATGCCGCCGGCATCGACGATCTCGGTGCCCGGCGGCGTCTCGATGGCGGTGCCGACGGCCTTGATCAGGCCGCCGTCACACAGCACGTCGGCGCGGAAACTCTGCTCGGCGGTCACCACCGTGCCGCCACGGATCAGGATCGACATGGGCCTTGCTCTCCCTCGTTGGTGTCTTTGGTCTCGAGCCCGCAGCCATGGAGGACCAGGCGCAGCACCGTTTGCTCGCCCGCCTCGTATTCGGCCGTGCCGAGCGCGGCGCAGCCAAGGACCGCGCGCATCTGCACGTCGAAGTCGGCATAGGTCTGGGTCATCGCCCAAATGGCAAAGAACAGATGAACGGGATCGACTTTCGCCATCCGCCCGCGCGCAATCCAGTGCTCGATCACGCGTGCCTTTTCCGCCACCCGGCGCCGCAATTCATGGGTGAGAAAGCCGCGCAAATGCGGCGCACCGTGCAAAATCTCGCTGGCAAACACTTTCGATGCGTGCGGCCGTGCGCGGCTGTGGCTCATCTTCGCCCGGATGTAGGCACCGAGCGCCTCGGCCGGCGCCCGCTCGGGGACGATCGGGGCCATGTCGTCGAGCCAGAGGGTCAGGATATTTTCCAGCACCGCGCGATAGAGTTTCTCCTTGGTGCCGAAATAATAGTGGAGATTCGCCTTGGGCAGCCCGGCCGCCTCGGCCAGCCTGGTCATGGTGGTGCCGGCAAAGCCGGCCTCGGCAAAGGCGCGCTCCGCCGATTCGACAATATGCAGCAACTGCCCGCGCCGGATGCGCCCAGCGTTGGCCGTTTCCTCCGCAGCCACCGCCTGTTTTCCAGGCATTACGCCCAATTCCTCGCCAGAAAAAATTCGACCGCCCCAATTCTGAAAGAAGTTGACCAAACAGTCAATTTCTTCCACGCTGAACCGGTCACGCTGCGAAGGGAGCCCGCCCGGATGGACGAGCCTGCCAGCATCACCGCCACCTGTCCCGCCGGCGAGGTGACGAGCGCGGCCGGTCCCGCCGGCCTGTTCAGCGACCTGCATCCGCCGCTCTCCCACGACGAGGCCCTGGTCGAAGCCAATCGTTGCTATTTCTGCTTCGACGCGCCCTGTCTGCACGCCTGCCCGACAGGCATCGACATTCCGGGCTTCATCCGCCGCATCGCCACCGGCAACCTGAAGGGTGCGGCCGTGCGCATCCTCGAGGAGAATATTTTCGGCGGCAGTTGCGCCCGCGTCTGCCCGACGGAGATTCTCTGTGAGCAAGCCTGCGTACGCAGTGCCCAGGAGGAACGGCCGGTGAAGATCGGCCTGCTCCAGCGCCACGCCACCGACTGGCTGATGGACCGCCAGATCCAGCCCTTCCAGCGCGCCCAGGCGAGCGGCAAGCGCGTCGCCGTTGTCGGCGCCGGCCCTGCCGGTCTCGCCTGTGCCCATCGCCTGGCACGCCATGGCCACGACGTCACGGTGTTCGAGGCGCGAGCGAAGCCGGGTGGGCTCAACGAGTACGGCATCGCGGCCTACAAGCTCGTCGACGACTTCGCTCAGCGCGAGGTGGCTTTTCTCCTCGCCGTTGGCGGCATCCGCATCGAGCATGGCCGCTCGCTCGGCGCCGATCTGCCGCTGGGCGCGTTGCAACGTGATTTCGACGCGGTGTTCCTTGGCCTCGGCCTCGCCGGTGTGAATGCAGTGTCGTGCGCGCCGGCAGCACCGCTCGCCGGCCTGTGCGATGCCGTCGGTTTCATCGCCGAATTGCGGCAGGCGCCGGGGCCGCGGCACCTCGCGCCGGGGCGGCGTGTCATCGTCATCGGCGGTGGCAACACCGCGATCGACGCCGCGGTGCAGTCGCGTCGACTTGGTGCCGATGACGTCACCATCGCCTATCGACGTGGCCCGGCCGAAATGGGCGCGACGCACTGGGAGCAGGATTTCGCCCGGACGGAGGGTGTACGCGTCCTGCATCACCTTACCCCCGTCGGCTTCGTCGCCGCCGGCGGCGCCGTGGCGGGGGTGGAGTTCATGCGCAGCCGTCCCGGCCCGCCGCAATCGGCCGGCGAGCGGGTGACGTTGCCCGCGGACCGCGTGCTGACGGCAGTCGGGCAGAGGCTCGATCTGCCGGTGCTCGACATCACCCCGCGCGTCGCCACCGGGCGCATCGTCGTCGATGCCAACCGCGAAACATCGCTGCCAGGCGTCTTCGCCGGCGGTGATTGCGTGGCGGGGCAGGATCTCACGGTGCGCGCCGTGCAGGACGGCAAGCTCGCCGCCGAGGCGATCCATCGCCGCCTGGCCGGCATCAGGGAGTGACTGCGATGACCGACCTCTCGGTGAATTTCGCGTCGATCCGCGCTCCCAATCCGTTCTGGCTCGCCTCCGCGCCGCCGACGGACAAGGAATACAACGTAGTCCGCGCCTTCCGTGTCGGCTGGGGCGGGGTGGTGTGGAAGACGCTCGGCGAGGATCCCCCGATCGTCAATGTCTCAAGCCGCTACGGGGCGGTCTCCTATGGCGGCGCGCGCATGGCCGGATTTTCGAATATCGAGCTCATCACCGACCGTCCGCTGGAGATCAATCTCCGCGAGATCACCACGGTCAAGCGCGACTGGCCGGACCGCGCGCTGATCGTCAGCCTCATGGTGCCCTGCACCGAGGAGAGCTGGAAGCGCATCTTGCCGCGCGTCGAGGCGACCGGCTGCGACGGCATCGAGCTGAATTTCGGGTGCCCTCACGGCATGTCCGAGCGCGGCATGGGTGCAGCGGTCGGACAGGTGCCGGAGTATGTCGAGATGGTAACGCGCTGGTGCAAGCAGCACTCGCGCATGCCAGTTATCGTGAAGCTGACGCCGAACGTGACCGATATCCGTGCGCCCGCGCGGGCGGCCAAGCGCGGCGGAGCAGACGCGGTGTCGCTGATCAACACCATCCAATCCATCGTCGCCGTCGATCTCGACACCATGGCGCCCGAACCCGTGGTGGATGGGCAGGGCACGCATGGCGGCTATTGCGGCCCCGCGGTGAAGCCGATCGCACTGCGGATGGTTGCCGAACTGGCGCGCGATCCCGAACTCGCGGGCCTGCCCATCTCCGGGATCGGCGGCATCTCGACCTGGCGTGACGCCGCCGAGTTCATCGCCCTGGGCGCCGGCTCGGTGCAGGTCTGCACGGCGGTGATGCATCGCGGTTTCCGCATCATCGAGGAGATGCAGGACGGCCTCGCCAATTGGATGGACGAGAAGGGCTACGCCAGCATCGCCGATTTCCTCGGTCGTGCGGTGCCGAACTTCGTCCATTGGGAAGATCTGAACCTCGACTACGTCACCAAGGCGCGGATCGACCCCGCGGTCTGCATCGAATGTGGGCTCTGCCACATTGCCTGCGAGGACACATCGCATCAGGCCATCGCCATCCATCGCGAGGGCAGCGGCCGCCGCTTCGAGGTGATCGACGCTGAATGCGTCGGCTGCAACCTGTGCGCCCATGTGTGTCCGGTAAGCGGCTGCATCCGCATGGTGGCGCAGGAGGTCGCTCGACCGAGGCGCACCTGGAAACAGCACCCGAACAATCCCGACCGTCGTGAGGCTGCCGAATGAACCAGACCGCGAGTAATCTGCATATCAACCCGGAGCGTCTGTGGGATAGTCTGATGGAGACCGCGCGGATCGGCGCTACCGAGAAAGGCGGCATTCGGCGTCTGACCTTGAGCGATCTCGACCGCGACGTGCGCGACTGGTTCGTCGCCGCGTGCCAGGCAGCCGGCTGCAGCATCAGCATCGATGACATGGGCAATATTTTCGCCCGCCGCCCCGGGCGCAACCCCAACCTCAAGCCGATCGCCATGGGCAGCCATCTCGATACGCAGCCAACCGGCGGCAAATACGACGGGATCGTCGGTGTGCTGGCCGGACTCGAAGTGCTGCGCACCCTCAACGATGCCGGCTATGAGACGCACGCGCCGATCGAGGTGATCGACTGGACCAACGAGGAGGGCGCGCGCTTCGCCCCCGCGATGCTCGCTTCCGGCGTTTTCGCTGGCAAGTTCACGCGCGACTGGGCCTACGCGCGCGAGGATCGGGAGGGGCACCGCTTCGGTGACGAACTCGCGCGCATCGGCTACCGTGGCGAAGCGTCTTGTGGCGCGCATCCGCTCGCCGCGCATTTCGAGGTTCATATCGAGCAGGGGCCGATCCTCGAGGCGGAGGGCAAGACCATCGGCGTCGTTACCGGCGTCCAGGGGATGCGCTGGTACGAAGTGACGGTGACGGGCCGCGAGTCCCATTCCGGGTCGACGCCGATGACGCTGCGCCACGACGCGCTGCTCGCCGCGGCGCGCATGGTGGAGGCCGTGAATGCGGCCGGCTTGCGTCAGGCGCCGGTCGCCGTTGCCACGGTCGGGCTGCTGGAGGTCAAGCCGAACAGCCGTAACGTCATCCCTGGTGAGGTGTTCTTCAGCATCGATCTGCGCCACCCGGAGGAGACCGTGCTCGAGAGCATGGAGCGCGAGGTCACCGCCGCTGTGGAGCGGATCGCGTCGGCTTCCGGGGTCGAGGCCGCATTCACGCGCATCTGGAACGCGCCGCCGGTGCATTTCGACGCTGACTGCATCGCTGCCGTCCGTGAAGCCGCCACCGACCTCGGCTACCCCAATCGGGACATGATCTCGGGGCCTGGCCACGATTCAGCCTATGTCGCCTCCGTCGCCCCCACGTCGATGATCTTCCTGCCCTGCGCCAACGGCATCAGCCACAACGAAGAGGAAAGCGCCGAGAAGCCGGATGTCGCCGCCGCGGCGAATGTACTGCTGCGCGCCGTGCTCTCGACGGACGCGCGGCTCGCCGAAACAGGCAAAGGCTGACCGCAGTGGGTGAAGCGGCCTTGCTTGCGAGCGAAACTGTGCCGGCGCCCAGCGCGCCGGTGGTTGTGGAAGCGCGCGGGCTCGGCGTCGCCTTCGAGGCCGACGGCCAACGCGTCAACGCGCTGACAAGCGTCGATCTCGCCATTCGCCGCGGCGATTTCGTCTCGCTGATCGGTCCCTCCGGCTGCGGCAAGACGACGCTCCTGCGGGCGATCGCCGACCTTCAGACGCTGAGCGGAGGCACGCTGAGGGTGAACGGGATGACGCCGTCCGAGGCACGGCAGGCGCGCGCCTACGGCTACGTTTTTCAGGCACCGGCTCTCTATCCGTGGCGCAGCGTTGCCCGTAACGTCATGCTTCCGCTGGAAATCATGGGCATGAGCCGAAGCGAGCGGGCGACCCGGGCGGGGCGTTATCTCCGCTTGGTCGGGCTCGGTGATTTCGCGCGCAAATTTCCCTGGCAATTGTCTGGCGGCATGCAGCAGCGCGTCTCCATCGCCCGCGCGCTCTGCTTTGAGCCGACGCTGCTGCTGATGGACGAGCCCTTCGGGGCGCTGGACGAGATCACCCGCGACGGCCTCAACGTGCATCTGCATGAGCTCTGGCGACGCACCGGCATGACGGTCGTGTTCGTCACCCACTCCATCCCGGAAGCAGTTTTCCTGTCCACACGCATCGTCGTGATGTCCGCCCGGCCGGGACGGATCATCGACGTGATCGAGAACCCGCTCGGCGCGGCGCGCGATCTTGGCATCCGGGAATCGGCTGAATTCCTCGCCGTCGCCCATCGCGTGCGCGAAGGGCTGCGCGCTGGTCACAGCTATGATTGACGCCGCACGGCGGTCTGCCGCGCGCATCCTGCCGGTGGTGACGGTTCTCGGCATCCTGACGGTGTTCTGGTACATGATGGCCATCCCGCTGAATGCACCGCGACTCGATCTGGATGAGACGGCTGGGTTTTCCACGCTGGCGCGTGCGGCATGGTCGATGGATCGCCCGGTGTTACCGGCGCCGCATCAGATCGCGGCCGAACTCTGGACCAGCGTCCTGTTCCATCCGCTGACCTCACCCCGGAACCTTGTCTATCACGCCTGGGTTACGCTGTCCGCCGCGCTGGCTGGGCTGGGCATCGCGCTGACCCTCGGCATCGCGCTGGCCGTCGGCATCGTCTATGTGCGCACGCTCGACCGCTCGCTGATGCCTTGGGTGATCGCCAGCCAGACCGTTCCGGTTCTGGCGATCGCGCCGATGGTTGTCGTTGTTCTCGGCAATCTCGGCATCACCGGTCTGCTGCCGAAGGCCGCCATCGCGGGCTACCTCGCCTTCTTCCCGATCACCGTCGGCATGGTGACGGGATTGCGCGCAGCGGATCCGTTGCAGCTCGACCTCATGCGCACCTACAGCGCCGCGCCCCGCGCGGTGTTCACAAAGCTGCGCTGGCCGATGTCCCTGGCCTTCCTGTTTCCTGGGCTGCGGGTCGCGGTGGCCCTCTCCCTGGTCGGTGCCATCGTCGCGGAACTGCCCACGGGCGCGCAGGCCGGGCTGGGCGCACGGCTGCTCACCGGCAGCTATTACGGCCAGACCATCCAGCTCTGGGCGACGCTGGTGATGGCCGCCCTGCTATCCATCGTCGCGCTGCTCGTCGTCGGCACGGTTGAGCGCGCGGTGCTGCATGCGCGTGGCGGTCGGCTGTGAGGCAGGTATGCGGCTCAGCGGTTTTCGCCGCCGTCCTGGCCCTGGTCGCGGGCGGTATCGCGCGTGCGAGCCTGCCGGGCTCTCCCGCATTCGCACTGCTGACGGCGCTGGTCACGCTTCCGCTTCTTGCGCTGGCACTCGCCCGGTTCGCACGCCGCGACACGCTTGCGGCGCGGCTGGCCTCGCCTGCTTTGTTCGGGGCATTGCTGCTGTGGCTATGGGAGATGCTCGTTCTGGGCTTGCACATTCCGTTCGTGCTGCTGCCGCCACCGTCCGCGATCGCGGCAGCGTTCGCGACCCATCTCGGCACGCTCGCGACCGATTTCCGGCAGACCTATCTGCACGCCGTGATCGCCGGCTACGCGCTCGGCTGCGGCGCCGGCTTCGCTGTCGCACTCGCGGTGGACCGCTCACCGTTCCTGCGCCGCGGCCTGTTGCCGCTCGGCAATCTGGCGAGTGTCATGCCGATCGTCGGCGTCGCGCCGATCATGGTCATGTGGTTCGGCTTCGACTGGCCATCCAAGGCGGCCGTGGTCGTGGTGATGACGTTCTTCCCGATGCTGGTGAACACCACCGCGGGCCTGGCCGCGACGGGGGCGATGGAACGGGATCTGATGCAGTGTTACGCGGCCGGCTACTGGCCAACGTTGCTCAAACTGCGCCTGCCGGCGTCCATGCCGTTCGTGTTCACTGCGCTGAAGCTGAATTCGACACTGGCACTCATCGGCGCCGTGGTGGCGGAGTTCTTCGGCACGCCGATCCTCGGCATGGGATTCCGTATCTCCACCGAGGCGGCCCGCATGAACATGGATATCGTCTGGGCGACGATCACCGTTGCCGCCCTGGCCGGCTCGCTGAGCTTTGGCGCCATCGCCCTGATCGAGCGCGCGGCAACGTTCTGGCATCCCGCTTTTCGCCGCTGACAATGAGGAGGACATGATGCGAAGACTGCTTCTCGCCACGATCGCGACAAGCGTATTGGCCTGGACCGGCGCGGCAAAGGCGGCCGATCCTCTGACACTGCAA
>JAKAZJ010000069.1 GCA_021826565.1 Pseudomonadota bacterium
AGCGGTAGTCCCGGTAGCGTGTGCCGGGCACGGGCATATCGACCGTGAACACCAGGGCCGGGCAACCGGCCGCCGCGGCGCGGGCCAACAGATCCGCCATGAAGGCGCGATCGCGGAGCATGTAGAGTTGGAACCAGAACGGGATGGGGGTGGCGGCGTGCAATTCGGCGATGGCACAGACCGACACGGTGGAGAGGCAGAACGGAATACCGGCGGCGGCGGCGGCGCGGGCGGCCGGAATTTCCCCGCGCCGCGCATTGAGCCCGGCTAGCCCGACCGGCCCGAGAATGACCGGCATGGCGAGCCTGCGGCCGAACAGGGTGGTGCCGATATCCCGGGCGGAGACGTCGCGCAGCACGCGCTGGCGGAGCGTGATGCCGGCCAGATCGGCGCGGTTGCGGGCCAGCGTGACCTCGTCCGAGGCGCCGCCATCGATATACTCGAACAGAAACCGGGGCAGGCGCGCCCGCGCCAGGGCGCGGTAATCGGCGATGGCGACCGGCTTCATGCGGCTGGTCCAGCGCCGCGACTAATCGGGGGAGACGTGGACCGGCGGAATGTCGGTCAGGCCCTGCTGGGCGGCGCCCTGCTGGGAACTGCCCTGTTGGGAACTGCCCTGCTGGGAACTGCCCTGTTGGGCGGCGCCCGGTGCCGCGGGGGCGGCCTTATCGGCCCAGGTCGCCTCGGTCGGGGCGTGCAGCCGGGCCATGATATCGTCGATTTGCGGCTCCCGCGCGCGGGCGCGGGCGAGATCGGCCTTGCCGGCATCGGTATCGCCGGTGGCGATGCGGGCGATGCCGCGGCCGTAAAGCGCCGAGGTGAAGCCGCCCTGGCGGGCCAGGGCCTTGGTGTCGTTGGCGATGGCCTCGGCCCATTTGTGCTGGCGGAGTTCGATATAGGCGAGATTGGCATAGGGGCGAGAACTATCGACCCATTGACTCGCGATCGATTCCTGACACGCCAGCGTGCCGAGATCGAACAGGCCGGCCACGCCGGCGGCATGGCAGATATCGTTCAGGATCGGGCCGTCATTTTTGGCCTGGGCGCGGACCGCGACCTTGAAATCCTGGAATGCGGCGTCGTTCTGGCCGACCAGTGCCTCGGCGACGCTGCGGAAACCGAAAAATTCGGCGTCACTGAAGTAGGAATAAATACGCACTTTGACGTGCTCGGTATCGCCATAGGGCAGCGCGGCGGCGTGGTTGAGCGCGGCCAGTGCCGCCGCGCCGTCGGCCTGATAGAGCGCGAGCTTGGCGCGATAGATGGCGGCGATGCGGGTATTGGGCTGCAGGGTCGCGAAATGGTCGATATCGTCCCGCGCCGCCGCGAAATCCCCGATCGAAATCTCGAGTCTGGCGCGATAGAGATAGCCATTCGCGTAGGTGGGTTCCTGGACCAGCGCGCGGGACATCTGGCGCAGCGCATCGGTGAAGCGGCCGCGCTGTTGGCGGGCATAGGCCACCCGGAAATGCATGTCTGAGATCGGCGTGCCGCCGGAATCGAACGGAGTGGCCGCCGCGCTGCCGGCGACGAGGCAGAGCAGGCCGGCCGCCAGGCGCCAGGACCTGATTGACCGCATAGGGGACATGCGCGGCTCCTTCGCTCTGGGCGGGTGACGGCCGCTCTGGGCGGTGACGGCCCACCGGAGCGCCCATGCCTAGGCGATGCGGAGGAAATTCACAAGGCGCGGATCGGACGGGCCAGGGCCCGCCTCAGTTGACGCGCGGCGCGGCTTTGGCGTTGTGTGGCCGCGAGACAGCGACGGAGCGGACGATGGCTGGGGTGTGGTTCGACGAGTTCCGGGTGGGGCAGGTGTTTCAGCACCCGATACGGCGCACCGTGACCGAGACCGATAATGTGATGTTTTCCGCGCTGACCCATAACCCGGCGCAACTGCACTGGGACGAGGAAGCAATGCGCGGCACCGAATTCGGCCAGCGTCTGGTGAACTCGGTGTTCACGCTGGGGCTGATGGTCGGCGTCTCGGTGGGGGATACGACACTGGGGACGGCGGTAGCCAATCTGGGCTGGGACGAGGTACGGTTTCCCCGCCCGGTATTCGTGGGCGATACGCTGCGGGTGGAAACCGAGGTGCTGGAATTACGCCCGTCGCGGTCCCGCCCCGACCAGGGGATCGTGATTTTTGCCCACCGCGCGTTCAACCAGCGCGAGGAATTGGTGGCCCATTGCAAGCGCGCATCGCTACAGCGGAAGCGCCCGCAATGACCCGGCCGGCGCGGTCGTGGCTGTTCGTGCCCGCGGACAGCGAGCGCAAGCTGGCGCGCGCGGGTGACGCCGGCGCGGATGCAATTATTCTCGATCTTGAGGATTCCGTGAGCGGTGAGCGCAAGGCGCTGGCGCGGGAAATTGCCGCCGCCTTTCTGCGCACCGGGCGGGAGGGGGCGCGCGGCGCGGCGCTGTGGGTTCGGGTGAACCCGCTGGAGACGCCGCTTTGCCTCGCGGATCTGGCGGCGGTGGTGGAGGCGGCACCCGATGGCATCATGCTACCCAAGACCGAAGGGCCGCGGGCGCTGCGCCAATTGGGGTTTTATCTCGACGCGCTGGAAGCCCGGGCCGGCCTGCCGCCTGGCGGCATCGGCGTGCTGCCGGTTGCCACCGAAACCGCCTCCGCCCCGTTCCGGCTCGGCGATTACGCGCGCGCGCGGCTGGATCGGCTGCGCGGCCTGACCTGGGGCGGGGAAGACCTGGCCACCGCGCTCGGCGCCAGCACCAACCGCGACGCGACCGGGGATTGGGCCTTCACCTACAAGCTGGTGCGATCCCTGACCCTGATGGCGGCGCGCGCGGCCGGGGTGGCGGCGGTGGATACGCTGCACGCCGATTTCCGCGACGAGACGGGGCTGACGCGGCATTCGGCCGCATCCCGCGCGGAAGGCTTCAGCGGACGGCTGGCCATCCATCCCGCGCAGGTGCCGGTGATCAATGCCGCCTACCTTCCCTCGGCCGAGGAAATCGCGGCGGCGACCCGGGTGTTGGCGGCCTTCGCGGCCGAGCCCGGAGCCGCCACCGTGGGGCTCGACGGACGCATGCTGGACCGGCCGCATCTGAAGCAGGCGGAGGCGATACTGGCGGCGGCGGGGCGGTGACTTTATTCCACTAAGTGGGGTATAAGCGGCGACGGTTGGCGTCGCAACCCGATCCGCGCTGCCGGTGGGCGCGGCGATGAAAACCTATCTCGCAGCGCCTCGTGTCGTTCATCGTCCGCTACATCACCGGTTCACGGTCGGGCTGAACCCTGACGCATTTTCCCGGAGTTTCCAGGCCTGACGAGCCCCGACCGGGCCCGCCCCACCGCCAATTATACGTTTGTCCTTTCCCCCCTGCCGCGGTTCGCCTAAACTCGGCCGTATGGCCGATACGCAACTGACCCTCGACATCAATGGCAAGCCCACCCCGGTCGCGGGTCCGCCCGACATGCCGCTGTTGTGGGCGCTGCGTGACGTGCTGGGGCTGACCGGCACGAAATTTGGCTGTGGCATTGCCCAGTGCGGCGCCTGCACGGTGCATGTGGGGGGCAAGGCGGTGCGATCGTGCCAGTTGCCGATTGGCGCGGTGGGGAATGCGCCGGTGACCACGATCGAGGCGATCGGGGCGACCCCGCTCGGCAGCCGGGTGCAGAAAGCCTGGCTGGACGCGGAAGTGGTGCAGTGCGGCTATTGCCAATCCGGGCAGATCATGTCGGCCGTGGCGCTGCTGACGCAAACGCCACACCCCACGGATGCGGACATAGATGCCGCGATGTCGGGCAATATCTGTCGCTGCGGTACCTATGTGCGCATCCGCGCGGCCATTCATCAGGCGGCGCGGGGCTGACCGACATGACCGACACGCCTGAATTTCCGGGATTTCGTGGCGCGGGGCGGGCGGCTTCCGGCCAGGGGCTTTCCCGCCGGGCGCTGCTGCGCGCGTTTGCCGCCGCCGGCGGCGGGTTGCTGCTGGCGGTGGCGCTACCGCATGGGCCGGGCGCGGCGCTGGCCGATTCCCCGAGCGACGGATTTGCGCCGGATGCCTTCATCAGGCTGGACACGGCCGGGAATATCACACTGATCATGCCCCAGGTGGAAATGGGCCAAGGCATCTACACCGCTCTGGCCATGCTGATCGCCGATGAGATGGACGCCGATTTTTCCCGGATTGCGGTAGAAGCCGCGCCACCGAACGAGACACTCTACGCCAACCCGGCCTTTCACATGCAGGTGACCGGCGGATCGACCTCGGTGCGCGCGTTCTGGATGCCGCTGCGCGAAGCGGGCGCGGCGGCGCGCGGGATGCTGGTGGCCGTGGCGGCCACCGGTTGGGGCGTGACGCCCGATACGTGCCGCGCGGCCAACGGGGTGGTGTATCACGATGGCTCCGGACGCAGCCAGACCTATGGCGCGCTCGCCGCCGCGGCGGCGCAGCAGACACCGCCGGCTCACCCGACACTGAAAACCCCGGCGCAATTCACCCTGATCGGCAAAGCGGTGAAGCGGCTGGATACGCCGGCAAAGGTGGATGGCAGCGCCAAATTCGGCATCGATGCGATGCCGCCCGGCGTACTGGTCGCGACACTGGCCACCTGCCCGGTATTCGGCGGCACGGTGGGGGCGGTTGGCAACCAGGCCGCGGCGCTGGCCGTGCCGGGGGTGACGCAGGTGGTGGTGCTGGACGACCTGGTGGCGGTGGTCGGCGCGCATATGTGGGCGGCCAAGCAGGGCCTGGCGGCGCTGACCATAAGCTGGACCGAGGGCAGCAACGCGGAGGTCGATACGGCGGATATTCTGTCCGCCCTGATCGATGCGTCGAAGAACCCGGGCGTCGTGGCCCGCAACGACGGCAACGCCGACAAAGCGCTGGCCGCCCCTGATGTCATCGAGGCGGAATATCACGTGCCGTTCCTGGCGCACGCGACCATGGAGCCGATGAACTGCACGCTGCACGTGCAGCCCGACGCGTGCGAGGTGTGGGTGGGCAGCCAGGTGCTGGCCCGCGCCCAGGCGGCGGTGGCCAAGGTGACCGGACTGCCGGCAGAAAAAGTTATCGTGCACAACCACGTGCTGGGCGGTGGCTTCGGCCGGCGCCTGGAGGTGGACATGATAATTCAAGCGGCGCGAATTGCGCAGAAAGTCACGGGTCCGGTGAAAGTGGTGTGGACACGTGAGGAGGATATCCAGAAGTCGCTTTATCGGCCGTTCTATTACGATCGCGTGGCCGCGATGCTGAAAGACGGCAAAATTGCCGCCTGGCGCCACCGCATAGCCGGATCCTCCGTCATTGCGCGCTGGGCGCCGCCGGGCTTCGTCAATGGATTGGACCCGGATGCGGTGGATGGCGCGGTGGATTTTCCCTACGCGGCGCCCGATGTGCGGGTGGAATATGTGCGCCACGAACCACGCGCGGTGCCAACGTGTTTCTGGCGCAGTGTGGGACCCGGGCACAATATTTTCGTGGTCGAGAGTTTCGTGGACGAGTTGGCGCACAAGGCCGGACAGGACCCCGTGCGCTTCCGTCGCGCGCAGTTGGACCACGCACCAAGGCTGGCGGCGTGCCTGGACAAGGTTGCCGAGACGTTCGGCTGGAGTCAGGCCGTGCCCGCCGGCAGCGGAGCCCGCACTGGCCCCCTCACTGGCCCCCTCACTGGCCCCCTCACTGGCCTCCGCATCGGCCAGGGTGTCGCACTGGAACCCGCCTTCGGGTCCTATCTCGCGGCGATGGCCGAAGTGGCGGTGGACGATGACGGCAATATCACGCTCAGGCGGGTGGTCTGCGCCGTGGACTGCGGCATGGTCGTGAACCCGGACACGGTCGCGGCCCAAATTCAGGGTGGCCTGATTTTCGGTCTGACCGCCGCGCTGTATGGTGAAATCACCCTGCGGAAGGGGCGTGTTCAACAAAGCAACTTCAATAATTATCGCATGATGCGGATAAACGAAGCACCGGATATCCGGATCGTCATCATGCCGAGCGCGGAGGCGCCCGGTGGTATCGGCGAACCCGGCACGGCGATTGCCGCGCCGGTACTGGCGAACGCGATATTCGCGGCCACCGGAGTGCGACTGCGGACGCTCCCGATCGATCGCACCCGCCTGGTGCGCGGAGAACCGGCATGAAAAAACTGGCCCTGCTGCTGGCGGTTCTGATTGGCGGGCTAGCGGTCGCGGGTGGCGTGATGTGGCAAGCGAGCGGCCCGGGGGCGACCAGCTTCGCCGGCAACGACCAGGTGACGCTGGCTGCCTACAAGGGCGCATCGCCCACCGGTGTGCCGGCCAGCCTGAACGATGCGTCACTGATCCTGCGCGGAGAATACCTGACGCGCGCGGCGGATTGCGCGGCCTGCCATACCGCGCCAGGCGGCGCGGCGTTTGCCGGCGGACGCGCCTTCGTGCTGCCTTTCGGCACGGTTTATTCGCCGAATATCACGCCGGACAAGGATACCGGCATCGGCGACTGGACCAATGCCCAGTTCCTGCGGGCGCTGCATCGTGGCATCGATGATGAAGGGGCGCGTATCTACCCGGTGATGCCATATACCAATTACACATTGATGAGCGATGCGGATGTGCTGGCGATCCGGGCCTATCTGTTCAGCCTGAAACCGGTGCATGCGGCGGTGCCGGACGATGCGCTGAAATTCCCGTATAATCAGCGCTGGCTGATGATCGGCTGGTCGGCGCTGTTCAACCCCGACCACCGCTTCATGCCGCACGCCAACCAGAGCCCGCAATGGAACCGCGGCGCCTATCTGGCGGAGGCTCTGGGCCATTGCGGGGAATGCCATACGCCGCGTAATATTTTCCAGGCACTGGACAACCGGCGTAAATTCGCCGGCGCCGTGCAGGTGGGCTGGCACGCCTATAACATCACTGGCGATCACGTCAGCGGCATAGGCGGCTGGTCCCGCGCAGCGCTGGCCACCTACCTGGCCAACGGCCACGCCACCGACCACGGCCCCGCAAGTGGCCCTATGGCGGAAGCCGTTGGTAATTCCTTGAGATACCTCACCGCGGACGATATGGCGGCGCTGACCGACTATATCAGCACGGTGCCGCCACAGGCGGGCACCCTGCCGCCGGTGAAGGCAACTGCCGCGCCGGAAACCTACAGCGAGGGCGACACCGGCGCGCTGGCTCTCGGACAGAAAATCTATGAAGGCGCCTGCGTGTCCTGCCATGCCTATAGCGGACGGAGCCAGCTGGTTCCGGCAATGACGCTGACCGGCGACCGCGCGGTGAACGATCCTTCGGGGTTGAACGTGGCCCGTGTGGTACTGGAGGGATCGAGGGTCGACGGCGCGGGTGGGCAGGCGGCGATGCCGGGTTTCGGCGCCGCGTATTCCAACGCCGAGATCGCCGCGGTGGTGAATTACGTGACCACACGCTTCGGCGCGGCACCGGCCACGCTACAGGCGGTGGATATCGGCAGGTTGCGGGAAGCGAAGTAGCCCCTCCCGGCGGGGTCGCGCGCGTCACGGCGGGGTCGCCTCGGTCAGCCGGAACGGTGAAATCCCAGCGCCGAGAGTTCCGTCGTCGTGTCGGCATCGGCGAGGGCGGCGGGGCCGATTTCCACGCAAACCTGCCGCAGACCCGAACGCGCCAGCACCGCCCGCGCGCCATCATCGCCGCGCGCCCGGGCCAGGCTTGGTAAAACCTCGGCCGGCATTGCCACCGGGTGACCCGCGACACCGCCCGCGCCGGCGCGCACGACCGCCCGGCCCCCTTCGCGATGAAACGCGCGGACCACGGCGTCGATATGCGCCGGCGTGATCAGCGGCATATCGGCGAGCATGACGACCACGCCGCAGGGCTGGCGCGGCAGCGTGGCACCAACCCCCGCGGCCAGCGAGCCGCCAAGGCCGCCGGCAAACCCCGCGTGATG
>JAKAZJ010000070.1 GCA_021826565.1 Pseudomonadota bacterium
CTCCAGCCCCAGCAGCAGGATCGGCTGTTCGCCCGAGAACGGCGCCACGGCGTACGGCGCGCTGCCCCAGATCAGCAGCGCGATCCCGTCCATCACAGTCAGCAATCCGGCCGACAGCATCAGCAGGCTGCTTTGCGGCAGGCGGGCCAGCGCGGGCACGAACGTCGCCGCGCCCAGCGCATAGCCGAACGCGCCCACGGCAAGGACGGCGCCGAGCAGTGCCACCGGCCAGGGCAGGTGCCCCCAGCCGAGCAGGCTCTGGTAGCTCAACGCCCCGAGGACGCAGAACCCGCCTTGCGCCAGGTTGATCGCGCCGGTCACCCGATGGACCAGGGCGAAACCAAGCGCGATCAGCGCGAACACCCCGCCCTGGATCAGCCCGCCCAGCAGGATCTGCCCGGCCTGGTTCATCCGCGGTGGTCAGTGCGCCAGCGGTGCTCCACCCGGCGCGGTCATCGGCTCCCAGGTGTCCTTCCCCGGAGTCCAGCGCGTCACGACGACGTTGCCGACGCCGATGCCGCGCTGCGGGAACTTGGCGAAATCATAAACGCCGTCGATCCCGGCGAAATGCGTCTGGTGCGCGATCCAGGCATGGACCTGGGCCGCGGTCGCGTTTGGCCCCAGGGCGCGCAGCGCGGCGACGATGATTTCGCCCGGATCCCAGCCGATCGCACCGGGCAGGTCGGGCAGCACATGCGCTTGCGCGAAGGCCTGGACGAAGGCCTGCTGGGCCCGCTTGACCCCCGGGTCGGTGACCTCGGGGCCGGCGAGATAGGCCCATTCGCCGGTGGCGATATAAAGCTGTTTCGGCAGGAATGACGCATAGCGGCTCATTTGCACGTGCGTCATGTTGCCGTCGGTGGTGCCGACCGGGATGGCGAGGCCGGATTCGGTGATGCCCTTGAACGCCGTGGCGATCGGCGCGCCCGTGCTCCAGGCGATCATCGCCTGCGGATGCGCCGCCTTGATGCGCGCCATCTGCGCCGCCACGCTGACATCGGTGGGATTGAAGTGTGTCTCGGCGACCAGTTTCATGCCGTGGTTCTCGGGCAGCCGCAACGCCGCAGCGATGCCGGAAGCGGCATCCTGGCCGGTGGCGTCGGTGCTGGTGAGCACCGCGAGCCGGGTCCAGCCGCGCAGCCGGAAATAGCGGATCAGGGAGCGTGCCAGCGCATGGGTGGACACGCTGGCGCTGTATTCATAGCCGCCTGTCTTCGGGTGCACGCCGGGCGAGAGGCAATACATCACCGGTCCGGCCTGCATCAGCGGCGCCATCGCGTTGCACATGGCAACGATCGAGGACCCGAGCAGAACCGCCGGATGGGCGGCGACGATCGGACTGGCGAACTGCACCGCCGCTTGCGGGCTCGACTGGTCGTCGTGGAAGACGAACTGCAGCGGTCGGCCGTGGATGCCGCCGGTGGCGTTGGTTTGCTGCTCGATCAGCTGTAGCGTGCGCTGCTCGGCGCGGCCGAGAAAGGCGGCCCAGCCGGTCAGCGGCATGATGACCTGGATCTGGTATGGGGCGGCGGCGCGGGCGACCGGTGCGGTCCAGGGAACGGTGATGAACGCGGCCAGCAGGCCTGCCAGAAGAAGTTTCAGTCGCATTTTATTTCCTCCCGTGATGGTTGGCGGCGCCCCGCCGCGGTTACGCCCAGGCTTCCTGCACCCATAGGCCCCACGGGCGCGCGATCTGCCCGCCGATCGATTGGGCGGCGGCGGCGGCCTCGGCATTGGTCAGATAGATCGGCTCGCCCAACGCGATCGCGGTGGCCTGCAACTCCGCGTTGGTCTTGGCGTAGATCGCGCGATACACCGCCTGGCGCAGGTCGGGCCCGACCACGGTCGCGCCATGGCCGCGCATCAACGCCACGCTGTGGGGGCCGAGTGAGGTGGCCAGTGCCGCGCCCTGTTCGCGATTGCGGATCAACAGGTCGGACGCCTCGCCGGAACAGCAGCGGATGTCGAACACCGGCACGCTGGCGCCGAGGAATCCGGCCATGTGGAACACCGGACGCAGCTGGCGCGACGGCACGATGCCGAACGGGATCACCGCCGCGGCGTGGCTGTGCACCACCGCGAACACGTCGGCGCGCGCGCGGAAGATCTCGCCATGGAGGAAGCGTTCCAGATAGACCCGCGGGGCATCGGCGGCGACCGGTTCGGAATCGGCATCGAACTCGACCAAGTCGGCGGCGGTCACCAGACCGGGGGCGAGATTGCGCGACAGCAGGAAATGCGCCGGGCGCAGCGGGTGGCGCAGGCTGACATGGCCGAACGCGTCCACCACGCCGTGGCGGAACAGCATACGATTCGCGTCCACCAGATCGGCGATCAGCGCGGGATCGATCCCGGCCAGCGCGGGCGGGGGGGCGATCGCGGAGTCGCGCGCGCTCATGGGGCGGGGCTGTGCGGCTGTGGCATGACGTCCTCCTCCGGCGTTGCTCCGGCCGTAGCGTTGCCGGCTGCGTCGCGCAAGGCCAGCTGGCGGGTCAGGGGGATTTCGCGGTGTTCCCGCGCGGAGGTCAGCAGGCCGAGACAGGCCTCCAGCGTCGCCAGGCCCCAGGCGCCGGTCTGGGCCGGCATCCGGCCGTGGCGGATGGCGTGCCACAGCGCGTCCAGGACCGGCGGCGGGCCGGGCGGCGTGGAATGGAAGCTGCGATCGTGGTCGGCGTGGATTTCGACGCCGTACGGCGTGGGGCGGAGATCCGCACCCTCGCACTGGATCAGGGCATAGCCGAAATGCGGATGAGCCGCGGGCGCGGGCGCTTCGGGCGCGGTGGCGTAGCCGCGGGCGGCGCGGAGGCGGGATTCGTCGTCCCCCGCCAGACGCGCGCGGGCGGCGCCAGGCAGGGCAGGGCGGCGCGGGCGACCATCCTCGCCGATCCAGCCCATCAAGGCGTCGGAATCATACCGCGCGTAGCCGGTATAGGTCAGGGACGCGACCGCGCCATCGCGGAATCCGGCCAGTGCGGTGTAGGCGCCCTCGGTGCGGCGGGCCGGGTCCCAGGCGCCGGTGGCGGCGCGGATCCAGCCCAGATCGCCGCCGCCGAGCAGGCGCGCGATATCGAGCTGGTGCGCGGCCTGGTTGAACACGACGCCGCCGCCCTGCGCGGTGTCCAGCTCCTCGGGCCGGCGCGGGCGGTAGAGGAAATCGGTCGCGGTCAGCAACGTCATCATGCGTACCCGGCCGTAACGGCCGGAGGCGATCAAGGCGCGGGCGGCGGCGATCGGGGCATCGAAACTATGGCTGGGGCCGACGATCAGGGCGACCTTGGCGGCGTGCGCGGCGGCGATCATGGCCTCGGCGTCGGCCAGCGTGAGCGCCATGGGTTTTTCCACCAGCACGTGTTTGCCGGCGCGGCAGGCGGCGATGGCGTGGGCGGCGTGGTACTGGTGGGGGGTGGCGATATAGATCGCCTCGATCGCGGGATCGGCCGCGAGGGCTTCGGCGGTGTCGAAGGTGGCGGGCGCGATCTCGGCGGCGAAGCGGGCGCGGGCGGCCGGGTTGGGGTCGGCCGCGGCGAGCAGGCGGAGGCGCGGGTCGGCGCGGAGCGCGGGCAGGAGCAGGGTGAAGGCGCGGCCGAGGCCGAGCACGCCGAGACGCAGCGGGACGGGGGGGATTGCGGGCACGGCGAAGGCTAGCAGGTGCGGGGCAGGGGGGAACAGTCGGCTTCGTGCGAACGCCACCATCGGGCCGGAAGCGAAACCGATGACACGAAATCGAAACCGGCGCCATGATGTTGTCCGCGGGCAAAAACGAACCGAAGGCTGCCCAGGCGATGATCGTCGCGCCACCATGCCCGCTGCCTCGCGTCTATCGTCTCAAGCCTTGGATCGCTGCCGTGGTCCGGGCTTGCGGCGTCGCGTGGTGTGCCGGCCTGATCGCTTTCCTGTACCATCTTGCGGCATCGGACGGTCTCCATCGACATGTGCCCTTATTGATTGTCGTCGCGTTCAGCGCGGCGTTCGCTGTCGCCATCATCGTTGCGGCGGGGAAGAACCGGGTTATTCTGGATGCGGACGGCATCGCGGCGATCGGCCTGCTCGGCACGCGAGGGATGCGCCATGCCGATATCGGCGCAAGAATGTTCGTCTTTGCGCTCTGGCCGACATGGTCGCTTTTGCCGAAGCGCGGCGCGGCGGGTAAGATGATGTTCGAGGTTGCGTACGACTTCGACCACGTATTCTGGGACTGGTTCGAGACGATCCCCAAGGCAGATCGCACTTTTTTCCGCAGCCGCCGTGATCCGGGTTGCACATGATCGTGCCGATGGCGCCAGATCGGCCCCGGCTGCCAGGTGCCGCAGCGCGAATTTCGGACCGAGACGGCGGCGGAGACGGTCCATATCGGGTCGGCCTGGGTCGGCGCGTTGTCGTTGCCTGGATCGGCATGGTTCTGTTCGTCGGTAGCATGATCGGAACATTTCTGGCCAACCAGTATCGGTCCGGTTTGCTTTTCCTGGCGCTTGCTGTCCTGGATGCCTTCATTCTTATTTCCGCTGGAGATTTTACGTTTGATCGCGACGGTGTCACCAGCCAGTGCTGGATCGGTACTTACAGAATGCTCTGGCGCGACGTGCGGAAGATGGAGACCGGCGCCGGAGTGCTCATTCTGATCGGCGATAACAGCCGCTTTGTGATCGCGCCGCCCTCCGGCTGGTCAGGCGCGCAGAAAGGCGACGCGTGGAGACTGCTTGTCCAGGAAATGGCGGCCACGGGCATCGTTCCCAGCCCGAGCAGGACCGCAGCCTATAAATGGCATAGGAACGTCCGGTTGCGCCAAGAATAGCGGCCTTGTGGTCGTATCGCAGTTGGCAATCCGGATAGCCCTTGGAATCCCCCTCCCGCGCGCCTAGGTTGCTTGGGCGGAGCTGCCCGGCGCGTCAGGTAACGCATCCCCAGGGCCAGTAAGCATCTCCCCGGGGGCTGGCACTGTCGGGACCGTGGTCTCGGTATCTGGCTCCCACCTGCACAAGCAGGCTCTGGGAGGATGCAAACACCAACGGCCAGGGTGGCTCCGCACCTCAGCTTCGTCCCCGTCGCCATGACCGCCCCGCCCGACCCCGATCTGATCGCGGCCAAGCGCGCCGCCCGCGTTGCCGCCCGCGCCCGCCGCGCCGGGTGCGACCCGGCGCTGGGCGTGGCGCTGGCGCGCGTGGTGCTGGCGCAAGCGCCGCCGCCGCCCGGCGCGATCGTCGCCGGATTCTGGCCGATCGGCGACGAGATCGACCTGCGCGCGCTTTTGCACGCGCTGGCCGACGCCGGCCATCCTCTGGTCCTGCCGGTCACGCCGCGGCGTGGGGAACGGCTGCGCTTCCACCTGTGGCAGCCGGGCGCGCGGCTGCGGCAGGAGCCGTTCGGTACCTTCGCCCCCGATGGGCCGGAAGCGGAACCGGCGTTCCTGCTGGTGCCGCTGCTGGCGTTCGACCGGGCCGGGCGGCGGCTGGGCTATGGCGGCGGGTTCTATGACCGCACCCTGGCCGCGCTGCCGCATGCGGTGGCGCTGGGCTGCGCCTATGCGGCGCAGGAAATGCCCGAGGTCCCGGCCGGCCCGCAGGATGTCCGCCTGCCGGCGGTGGCGACCGAGCGCGGTGTGCTACGCTGCTCCGGGTGATTTCCTTCCGGGGAGGGATGGATGCGGCGGGTCGTATATGTGCTGCTGGCCGCGGGCCTGGCGGCGTTGTCGGGGTGCGCGCGCCCGCCGCATGATCGGATGGTGCTGTGGAAGATCGTGCATGGCGCCTGTGTGCCGCACATGGCGGCCTCGGGCGTGCCGGCGCCCTGCCTGGCGGTGCATCCCCGCGCCGGCTACGCGCTGCTGAAGGATCGTGACGGCCCAACCCAGGTGCTGCTGATCCCGACCGCCCGGGTCACGGGGATCGAGGATCCGGCGGTGCGCGCGCCGGGGGCACCGGATTATCTGGCGCTGGCCTGGGCTGCTCGCGGCGTGGTGGCGCGGCTGGCGGGGCATGGGCTGGGGCGGCGGGACCTGGCGCTGGCGGTGAACGCGATTTCCGGGCGGACCCAGGATCAGTTGCATATCCATATCGATTGCGTGCGGCCCGCCGTGCAGGCGGCGGTGGCGGCGCATGCGGCGGGGCTGGACGCGGCATGGCGCCGGTTCCCGGTGCGGCTGATGGGGCGGGACTATCTGGCGCGGGTGGTGGCGGGGCGGGATCTGACCGGGGTCAATCCGTTCCGGCTGCTCGCCGATCAGGTGCCGGGCGCAGCGGCGGCGATGGGGCAGTGGACGCTGGTGGTGGTGGGCGCGCGGCTGCCGCCCGATGCGCGGCCGGGCTTCGTGTTGCTGGCGGGGCACGCGGATCCGGCGACGGGGGATCGCGGCGCGGGGGAACGGTTGCAGGATCACGGCTGCGCGCTGGCGCGGGGGGTATCGCAGGGCGCGGCCCGCTTGCGAGACCAGCCGTCCTGAGCATAGACCGCTATCCAATCTCGGGTTCCGATCCGAGCTGGACCTCGGGCAGGAACCTCCGGGGTTTCCGGCATGGCTTGACGATTGCGTCGTCGGTGTCCCGGACGGCAGCACACAGCTTGTTGCCGCACAGGTCGTCTCAGATGTTTTTCATTGGGTTCGATCCCGCTGCATATGACGGCAACGAGAGCGGGGTGATGGTGTCCGGCGTGCTCCGCAGCCGGCGCCGCAGCTGCGCGCCGGCCTGGCATCTTCTCCGTGGTCTCGGTCGTCCTCATCTTTGCTTCTCCGTGTTAAAATATCTGGTCGCCGGCGGCTCGGGGCCACGTGATGTCGTGAGGCGCTGCCGTCGTGGAGTCCGAATCGCGTCAGGGGGACACGACGGCGGGCGTGTCGCGCGGCCGCGCGGGCGCACCACGATCGACCAGTGAAGCAATCGATTGACGGCTGGCGTCGCGTTCGCCCGTCCTCCCCCGGCGATCGCCAATCGAACCAAGATGGCCGGCGGTCAGAGATTTTGCCGGCTGGGATGCCACCGCCGGTTGTGCCGATCGGCTTCGGCTTGCGCGGTTCGCGGCCGTCGCTGGGGGCATCGTGGCGATCAGGCGGCGGACCCACACCACGCGCGACACGGGCATGGAGGGAGGGGGCGTGGATAACGTTATTATATCGAAACATTATGGGCACGCGTTTCCCTCCCCCCCGTCAGGCGGAGTTTTCTGCCGGGTCCCCGCGGGCCGATTCTGGGGCGGGTTCGGGGGCGGGTAGGGCCGCGCGTTCGGCGCGTTCGGCGCGCAGCCGCACCTCCAGCATCTCGTACGCCATCTGGTTCACCCGCAGACACCGCGCGAACCCGCGCGGCGCCGGGCGCAGTTCGTCGGGATGCAGCGGCGCGGTCGGCGGGTCGGGCCAGTATGCCGGCGGCAGCAGGTCCGGGTTCACCCCCAGCATCCAGCCCAGCCGGCGCAGCAGCCCGGCGAAGCGCGGATCGGCGTCCAGCAGATCGTCCGGGCGGGTGCCCAGAAGGAACTGCTCGAACGCTTCCACCGCCGGGTCCAGGTTGGGCATCATGGTGACCAGCCAGCCATGCTCACGCGTGACCTGCAAGACGGTGAGTTGGTCGGGTTCGCGGCGCGGCGGCTTGGGGGCGCCGAGCGCGGGATCGGGCGTGGGGTCGAATGGGATTGCGGGGGTGGGTCCGGGGGTGGCCGGCGCGCCGCGGCGTGGCGCGGTCCCCGCGAGCCAGCACAGTTCCGCGCCCAGGCGCTGGATGCGGCGCCAGACCGCTTCCAGCAGCGGCCCCGGCGGGAATGTCCATGGCGCCTGGGCGACAAAGCACGCCAGCAGCAGCCGGAAGACGCCGGTGAGGCTGAAGATCGGGGCGGGACAGGTCTCGGCGGTCGACACGGGGTGGGGGCACCGGGGAGGCGGGTGGGTG
>JAKAZJ010000071.1 GCA_021826565.1 Pseudomonadota bacterium
TGCCGGCGGAGTTGCGCTGCCAGAGTCAGCCGGCGATCGTAACCTCCGATCCGTCCGGCGCGCGCAGCGTGAAGAACGCGCTGCTGACCGCGTCCGACGTGATGGGGCTGCATCTGGACGCCGATCTGGTGATCCTGTCGGCGTGCAACTCGGGCGGCGCCGGGGGGCGGACCGGCGGCGAGAGCCTGTCCGGCCTGGCCCGTGCGTTCTTTTTCGCCGGGGCGCGGGCGCTGATGGTCACGCATTGGTCGGTGAACGATCAGGTGACCGCTTATCTGATCGCGCAGACGCTGGACGGGATGCGCACGCACCCGGCGCTGGGCGTGGCCGGGGCGTTGCGCAATGCCCAGCTGGCGATGCTGGCCGCCGCCGGGCACGAACTGCCGGCCGAGGTCGCGCATCCGTTCTTCTGGGCGCCGTTCGCGGTGATCGGCGACGGCGGCGAACGCGCGGCGGGGGTGGCGGCGCGGGCGGCACCGGAGCGATTTGCCGCCGCGCGCTGAACGGCTTGCCTGAAACCGCTCCATCTTTATGCTAACCTCCGAGGCGGGCAAGGGGTACCGATGGACACGCCGCAGGCGCTGGGGAAATACGAGCTGCGCGGCACGCTCGGCCGCGGCGCCATGGGCACCGTCTATGACGGCTGGGACCCGGTCATCGCACGCCAGGTGGCGATCAAGACCGTCAACCTGCCGGAACATCCCGACCCCGAGACCGAGGAGGAAATCGCCCGCTTCCGCCGCGAGGCCCAGGCCGCGGGCCGGCTGACGCATCCCAACATCGTCGCCGTGTACGATTACGGCGAAACCTCCGACATCGCGTATATCGTCATGGAATACGTCGATGGCCCGACGTTGAAATCCCTGCTCGACAAGCAGGAACGCTTCACGCTGCCCGATATCCGCCGGATCATGGAAGATCTGCTGGCCGGCTTGCAGTTCAGCCACGACCGCGGCGTGGTGCACCGCGACATCAAACCCGCCAACGTCATGCTGAACGGAGAACGGCGCGGCAAGATCGCCGATTTCGGCATCGCCCGGATCGAGAGCAGCAACATGACCCAGGCCGGGACCGTGCTCGGCACGCCGGCCTATATGTCGCCCGAGCAATTCCGCGGCGAACCGGTCGATGCGCGCACCGATATCTATTCCTCGGGCGTGCTGCTGTATCAGCTGCTGACCGGCGAACGTCCGTTCGAGGGCAGCGTGACGTCGATCATGCACAAGGTGCTGAACGTGGCGCCGCCGGCGCCCTCGCAACTGTCGGTGATCGTGCCGGCGGCGCTGGACGAGGTGGTGCTGCGGGCAATGGCGAAACGGCCGGAGGACCGGTACGGGTCCGCGTCCGCCTTCGCCATGGCGCTGGGCAGCGCCATCGAGACGCCGGCCGGCCGCGTGCCGGACGGTGAGGCAACGATGATCACACCCGCGGCACGCGGGGCGGGGCGTCCAGCAAGCCAGGCGGGGACAGCCCAACTGGGGACGGCCTCCCCACGACCTGCGATCGTGGCACCTCGGCGCGGCGTGCCGATCGCGGCGATTCTGGGCGGCGTGGCCGCGTTGGTGCTGGCGGGTGGCGGCGGCGCGTGGTGGCTGCTGCACCCGACGCCCCACGGCGCGACCGGGATCGCGGCCGGGACCACAACCGTGACCACGCATGTCGGATCCACCGCGCCCACGATCCAGCCGGTGCTGCCCAAACCCCAGCCCGCCGCGCCGGTTCCGGCGCACACGGTGGTAACCCCACCTGCACCAACGCCTGGTGCTCCCCCCTCGGCGGTACCGGCCCCGCTTTCGGCCGCCGCAGTCCTCACCACCCAGCTACGTGCCGCTGTTGCCGACAGCGCCTGCGTGCTCGCCACCGTTCATGGTGGCGCTGGCGGCACGCCGGAGTTGCGCGGCTACGCCGACACCACGGCACTCGGGACGTTGCGCGATCGGCTCGCCCGGCTCACCGACAAGCCGGTCACGGCCGGCCTGCATCCGCTGGGCGACGTGTTCTGCGACGCGATCACGGTGATACGGCCGGTGACGCCGTTGGCTGGGGCGCCGGCGCTCGGGTTGTCCTTGCGGCTGGCCGCCGGGCAGACCGCGCTGCATGACGGGGCACGCATCGCGCCACGGATCGTCATGCCGCGCTTTCCCGGCTACGTGCGGGTGGATTACCTGGGTCACGACGGCTCGGTGGTGCATCTCTACCCGACCATCGCCGATCCCTCGCAGCATTTCATCGCCATGCCCAGCCGGCTTCTGGCCGCGGGCAGCACGCTGCGGCTCGGTGACGGGGCGCGCGGCCAACCGTTATGGGAAGTGGGGCCACCATACGGAACCGACCTGATCCTGGCGGTTGCCTCGTCCCGGCCGCTGGCGCTGGCGATTACACCCCCGAATGCCGAGGTCAGCGCGTCCGGCTACCTGCGCCGCCTGAACGCGGCGATCAGCACCGCGCAGGCGGCCGGCACGCAGGTGACCGCTACCATCCTGCCCGTAGACACGCTGCCGGCCCGGCACTGATCCCCATCACCGGGCTCAGTAACGCCGCCTATCCGCTGGCGGTGTCCAGCAGCGCGATCGCGTCCGCGTCCAGCCGAACGGAAGGCGCCGCGACCAGTTCGGCCAACTGTTCGGGCGTGGTGGCGGACGCGATCGGCGCCGCAATCGACGGGCGCGCGATCAGCCAGGCCAGCGCGACCTGCCCGGGCTTGGCGCCGGTGCGCGCCGCCACCTGATCGAGCGCCGTCAGCACCGCCAGCCCCTTGGGGGTCAGGTATTTCTCGGCGCGCGAGCCACGGGTGCGCCCGACCGTATCGGCCACCGAGCGGTATTTGCCGGTCAGGAACCCGCTGGCCAGCGCGTAATACGGAATGACTGAGATCTGTTCGCGCAGGCATAGCGGTTCCAGCTCCGCCTCGAAATCCGCGCGTTCCACCAGGTTATAGTGCGGCTGGAGGGTCTCAAAGCGCGGCAGGCCGAGCCGGGTGCTGACCGCCAGCGCCTCGGTCAGACGCGCCGCACTGTAATTGGACGCGCCGATCGCGCGCACCTTGCCCTGCTTCATCAAATCCGCGAACGCCGACAGCGTTTCTTCCAGCGGCGTTGCGGGATCGTCGCGATGCGCCTGATACAGATCGATGTAGTCGGTACGCAGACGCCGCAGCGACGCCTCGACCGCGGCGAAGATGTACGTGCGTGACAAGCCTTTCTGGCCGGGGGCCATCTCGATCCCGCATTTTGTCGCTATCGTTACATGCGCGCGATTGCCGCGGGCGGCCAGCCATTCGCCGATGATGGTCTCCGACTCGCCGCCGACATTGCCGGGGTGGAAGCGCGAATAGACATCCGCCGTATCAACGAAATCGAACCCAGCGGCCAGAAATCCATCCAGCAGCCGGAACGACATCGCCCGATCGGCGGTCCAGCCGAACACATTGGCGCCGAAGGCGAGCGGAGCGAGGGTGAGGGCCGACCGGCCCAGCCTGCGTTTTTCCATGACCTGCGATCCTTGTTCCTACGGACATCCCTGGCGGCGCGTTGCACCACGCCCGCTTCGCCCTCATGCTGCCCGGCAAAGCGCAAGCAAACAAGACGGAGACGGTCCATGGAGTTCGGCATCTTCCACGAGTTTCCCTCCCGCGGCCCGGGCGGGGATACGCGCGCCATCGCCGAGGGGCTGGAACTGGCCGACGGCGCGGAACGCTGGGGCCTGGACGCGCTGTGGCTGGCCGAGCTGCATTTCGATCCCGCCCGTTCGGTGCTGTCGGCGCCGTTGCCGCTGGCGGCGGCGATCGCGGCGCGGACGGAACGGTTGCGGATCGGCATCGGCGTGCAGGTGCTGCCGCTATGCCATCCGCTGCGCCTGGCCGAGGAAGCGGCGATGATCGATCAGATCAGCCGCGGCCGGCTGATCCTGGGCGTCGGCCGCAGCGGCGTTGCGCGCACCTATGAAGCCTATGGCGTGCCCTATGCGGAAAGCCGCGCCCGCTTCGCGGAGATTCTGGGAATCGTGCGCCGGGCCTGGGCGGAAGAGACCTTCTCCCATCAGGGCCAGTTCTATCAATTCGATACCGTCGCCGTGACCCCGCGCCCGTTTCGCCCCAATGGCCCGCCGATCCGCGCCGCCGCCACCGGGGCGGCCACGGCCGAGGCAATCGGCCGCCAGGGTTTCCCGGTGTTCGTCGGCGTCCGCCACGAACCCGCCAGCCACCTGCTCCCCGCGATCGCCGCCTATCGCGCCGCGTGGCGCGCAGCCGGCCATCCGGGTCAGGGCCAAGTGTATATCCGCTTCCCCGCCTATCTCGCCCCCACCGAGACCGAGGCCCGCGCCGAGGCCGAGGCATCGTTGATCCATTACTACCGCGCCCAGGCGGCGCTGCTGGCGGATTCCGCGGGCCGCGCCGGCGTCGCGGAAGCCGAGGAACGCGCCCGCCAGTCCCGCGTGCTGGCCGAAATGACCTACGACGAAGCCCGTCGCGGCCTGGTGCTGATCGGCACGCCCGCCTCGGTCGCGGCACGGCTCGTGGAGACGCGCGAGGAACTGGGGATCGACGGGGTGCTGGCCGAGCTCGATTGCGGCGGCCAGGTGCCGCATGCCGGCGTGATGCGCGCGCTACGGCTGCTCTGCGAGGAGGTGCGGCCGCGGTTGCAGTAACCCCGCGCGGCCGATCCCGTCATCTGCCGGTGGCGCTGGCCGCGAACTCAGCCGCCCGCAGTTGCCGCGCCAGCCGGTCCAGGATCGCGTTCGCCATCTTCGGCGTCTCGCCTTCCAGGAACCCGTGCGCGACGTTCAGGTATTCGTTGATCACCACTTTTGCCGGCGGGCCGTCGGCGCGCATCAACTCCGCCGCCCCGGCGCGTAGCAGCGCGCGCAGCACCGGGTCCAGGCGTTCAAGACGCCATTCCTCGGGCAGCGCCGCGGTCAGCATCGCATCGATCGTCTCTCCGCCCGCGACCGCGGCGCGGACGATCGCGGCGAACAGCGGCACTTCGGCTTCCGGCACGCGCCCGTCCTCGAACCCGCCAGTACCTGGCAGGGTGCCGAGGCGATGACGGATGAATTCGTCGATCACAACTTCGGCCGGCACACCGGCCTGTTCACTCTGGAACAGCGCCTGCACCGCGGCGACGCGCGATCCGGTGCGGGCGGGCCGGCTGCTCATGCGCCGAAGCGGCGCGCGACGCCGATCTGGATCAGGCAGGCGGCGGCGGCCTCCGCCCCCTTGTTGTGGCCGTCGCGCCCCGAGCGCGCGCGCGCCTGCTCCAGCCGATGCACCGTCAGCACCCCCTGGCCCAGCGCCAGGCCGAATTGCAGCGACAGACGCATCAGCCCGGCGATGGTTTCCCGACAGATGTGATCGTAATGATCGGTCTCGCCCTTGACCACGCAGCCGAGCGCCACGAAGCCGTCGAAGCGGACGGTCCCGCGCAGCGCGAGCCGGATCGCCTGTGGCAGTTCGTAGGCGCCGGCCACGTCGATCAGCTCGAACGTGGCGCCGGCTTCGCGCAGGATGCGGGTGGCGCCGTCCAGCAGCCCATCGGCGATGTCCTGGTAATAGGGGGCGCGCAGGACCAGAAGATGCGGCGGCGGGCCGTCGATCCGCGGGGCGGCGGGCAGGGCCGCATCTTCCGTGCTCATGGGCGCGCGCCGCCCTGCGCCAGTTCGGGAATCGCGCGGGTTTCGACGATGTTCAAGCCGTAGCCCTCCAGCCCGATCACGGTGCGGGCACGGTTCGACAGGAGCACCATGTCCTTCACGCCCAGATCCAGCAGGATCTGCGCGCCGATGCCGTAATCGCGCAGCTCGCGCTGCGGGCGCGGCGACATCACCAGTTCGCGCACCCGCGAAGACAGCGCCGTAGGTCGGTGTTCGCGGATCAGCACCAGGACGCCGCGGCCCTCGCGCCCGATCATGTGCATGGCATTGTGGATCGCGATCCAGTGTGGCCCGGCGGTCATGTCGTCAAGCAGGTCGACCGCGTGCATCCGCACCAGCACCGGTTCGGCGCCGGAGAGATCGCCCTTCACCAGCGCCAGATGCTCCTGATACTCGACCTTGTTGGCATAGACGATCAGCTTCCACTCACCGCCCGCGACATGGTCGAAGCTGCCTTCCTGCACCCGCTTGACCAGCCGTTCGGTGCGCCGGCGATAGGCGATCAGATCGGCGATGGTGCCGAGCTTCAGATTGTTCTTCTGTGCGAACGCGACCAGGTCCGGCAGCCGCGCCATGGTGCCATCGTCGTTCATGATCTCGCAAATCACGGCCGCCGGCGACAGTCCCGCCATGCGCGCGATATCGACCGAGGCTTCGGTGTGTCCGGCGCGGACCAAGGTGCCGCCCTCCCGCGCGACCAGCGGGAACACATGACCCGGCACCACGATATCGTCGCGCCCGCAATCGGGGTTGATCGCAACCGCGATGGTGCGCGCGCGGTCATGGGCGGAGATGCCGGTGGTCACCCCCTCCCGCGCCTCGATCGACACGGTGAACGCGGTGTGGTGGCGGGTGCCGTTATTGGCGCTCATGAGCCCCAACCCAAGCTGCTCCACGCGGTGCTGGGTGAGTGCCAGGCAGACCAGGCCGCGGGCGTGGCGGGCCATGAAATTGACCGCGTCGGGCGTAGCGAACTGGGCGGGAATGATCAGGTCGCCCTCGTTCTCGCGGTCCTCGTCATCGACCAGGATGAACATGCGGCCCTGACGCGCTTCCTCGATCAGTTCCTCGGCCGAGGTGAGGTATTGCGACAGGTTCAGGCTTTTCACGCCGTCCATCAGCCGGTCTCCGCGTCCTGGAAGGATGCGAGCCGCGCGACGTAGCGGGCCAGCATGTCGATTTCGAGATTGACCGGATCGCCGGGGCGCAGCGCGCCGAACCCGGTGACCGCGGCGGTGTGCGGGATGATATTGACCGAGAAATCATCGGCGCTGACGGCGTTGACGGTCAGCGAGACGCCGTCCACCGCAACGCTGCCCTTCTCGGCAATGAACCGGGCCAGCGACGGCGGCACGGCGAAACGCCAGCGCACCGAGCCGTGTTCCGCGATCGCGTCCCGCGCCCGCCCCAACCCGTCCACATGGCCCGAGACGATATGTCCGCCCAGTTCGTCGCCTAACCGCAGACTGCGTTCCAGATTGATCGCCGTGCCCTCGGCCCAGCCGCCCATGGTGGTGCGCGCCAGGGTCTCGGCCGAGGCGTCCACGGCGAAATAATCGGCACCGCGCTCCACCACCGTCAGGCAGCAGCCGGAGCAGGCGATCGAGGCGCCGATCGCGACCATGGCCAGATCCGCCCAGAGCGTGCCGCCGCGAGGCGCGGCGATCACAAGCCGCATGTCCCGCCCGGCGCCGAGCGGCGACACAGCGCGGATCACGCCGCGCGCGGTGATGATGCCGGTGAACATGTTCAGTCGGGGCGTTCCGAAGCAACTTGATAGAGGCTCAGCATATCGGGACCAAGTCCGGTTATGGCAAGGCGCACGAAACGGGGCATCCTGTCCAGCCCTGCCAGCCCGAGCGCCGCCACACCGGCCAGCCCGTCGCCGCCCATCACCCCCGGCGCGTGGAACCAGGCCAGGCGATCGACCAGGCCGGCGCGCAGCAGGGACGCGGCAAGCTGTCCGCCGCCCTCCACCAGCAGCCGCGTCAGCCCCGCCGCGCCCAGCGCCGCCAGCGCCGCCTTCGGGTCCACGCCCCCGGCCCCGCGTGGCACGGCGATCACCCGCGCCCCGGCTTCGACCAGCGCCGCCCGCCGCGCCGGGTCGGCGTCGGGCGCGGCCAGGAACCAGCTTGGCGTGTCACGCGCGGAGGCCACCAGCCGGACGGACGGGGGGGTGCGCAGGCCGCTAT
>JAKAZJ010000072.1 GCA_021826565.1 Pseudomonadota bacterium
CCCCCGCCTGACCGAAATGATCCGGCCCCAACGGCACCACGCGCTGTCCGCGCACCGCGCCCAGCCAGGCATGCGTCGCCGGATGCCCGTCCAGCACGGTGACCAACGCCGCGCCCGGCGCGAGCGGCGCGAGCAACGTTTCGATATGCGACCGCGCTGTCCGGTCCCCTTCGCGCCGCGCCCGTGCGGCGTTCAGCCAGCCGGCATGCAACCGGTCCGGACTGGTGATCGCGAGCAACCCCGCGCCCGGTTCCTCGGCGGCGAGTTCGGCGAATGCCGCCACGGCTTCCTCGGCCACCGGCCCCTGATACCCCAGCGCGATCCGCGCGCCCGGCGCGGGCGGCACCACCCAATGCGCGCCGGCAATCACCGCGGCCGAATCCAGCGCGCGGTCGGGCTGGGACAGCAGGCGGGTGGACAGGCGCAGCCACACGGCGGACCCGTCCGGGGCCTGCATATGCGCGAAAGCGTGCCGCAGCAGAATGGCAAGTTCATCGACATACGCGGGTTCGAAGCTCGCAAGCCGATCCGCCGCCATGCCGATCAGCGGCGTGTTGACCGATTGGTGCTGCCCGCCTTCCGGCGCCAGCGTGATCCCGGACGGTGTCGAGACCAGCAGGAACCGCGCGTCCTGGTAGCAGGCATAGATCAGCGCATCGAGCCCGCGATTCACGAACGGATCGTACACCGTCCCTACCGGCAGCAACCGCGCCCCGGTCAGCGCGTGCGACAGACCCGCCGCGCCCAGCAACAGAAACAGATTCTGCTCGGCGATGCCAAGCTCCACATGCTGGCCACGCGGCGACATCCCCCAGCGCTGCGCGGAGGCCAATTTGGCGTCACGGAACACATCGTTGCGGGTGTGCCGGTCGAAGATGCCGCGCCGGTTCACCCACGGCCCGAGATTGGTTGAAACCGTCACATCCGGGCTGGTGGTGACGATATGGGCGGCGAGGTCCTTGTACTCGCCCTGGCCGCGGCCAAGCTCGGCCAGGATCTCACCGAACCCGCCCTGGGTGGACATCTTGCGCCCGGTCGCTTTCGGCGCCGGCAGCAGCGCCGGCACCGGGACCAGCGGCGCGCGCAACGCGCGGCCCTCCGGCGTCAGGGGCGTGGCGAAGGGACAGGTTTCCAGGAATCGTTGCAGTTCCTCCGCCGACGCCTCCAACCCCTCCCACCGATCCCATTCATGGCCGGGGCGGATGCGCATCGCGCCGCGGAAACTTTCCATCTGCTCCGGCGTCATCATGCCGGCATGGTTGTCCTTGTGGCCGGCAAACGGCAGGCCCATGCCCTTCACGGTGTAGGCGATGAAGCAGGTGGGTTGATCGCCCTCGGCATCGGCGATGCGAAACGCCTCGATCAGCGTTTCGATATCGTGGCCGCCGAGATTGGTCATCAGCGCGGCGAGCGCATCATCCGTCAGCGGGTCCAGGATCGCGCGCACACCGCTGGTGCGGCCAAGCTCGGCCAGCAGCGCGGCGCGCCAGGCCGCCCCGCCCTGGAAGGCCAGCGCCGAATACAGGCTGTTCGGGCAATCATCGATCCAGCGCCGCAATGCGTCCCCGCCCGGGCAGCTGAAGGCGGCTTCCAGCTTGCGGCCGTATTTGATCGTGACGACGTTCCAGCCCATGTCGCGAAACAGGCCCTCGATCCGTCCGAACAACCGGTCCGGCACCACCGAATCCAGGCTCTGGCGGTTGTAATCGATCACCCACCAGACATTGCGGACGTCGTGCTTCCAACCTTCCAGCAGCGCTTCGTAGATATTGCCCTCGTCCAACTCCGCATCGCCCGCAATCGCGATATGCCGGCCCGGCGCGATGTCCGGGCGCGCCAGATCGTGCAGCCGCGCGTAATCGGCCATCAGCGCCGAGAATGTGGTCATCGCCACGCCCAGCCCGACGGAACCGGTCGAGAAATCCACCTCCCCCCCATCCTTTACCCGCGAGGGATAGGGCTGCACGCCGCCCAGCTGGCGCAGCCCTGCCATCTTCGCCACGTTCTGCCGCCCGAACAGATAGTTCATGGCATGAAACACCGGCCCGGCATGAGGCTTGACCGCGATCCGGTCGGACGGGCGCGCGATCTCGAAATAAAGCGCCGTCATGATTGAAATGACCGAGGCGCACGATGCCTGATGGCCGCCCACTTTCAGCCCGTCGCGGTTGGGCCGGATATGGTTTGCGTTGTGCACCATCCACGAAGACAGCCACAGCAGCTTGCGCTCGATCTGGTGCAGCAGCGCGATCCGGTCCGCGGCCGGCGCCGGCGGCCGGGCGATAACGTTCACGCTGCGCCCCCGACCAGCTTCCAGCCGCGCGCGAGCGGGCGGCGCACCTCGGCGGTCGCGTTGCGCTTACCCTCCCCTGCATAGTCCTCGTGCCAGGCGTCGATCTTGGTGGGGTCGTACAGGTAGTTGACCATCATCGTGGCGCTCGCCTTCTGGCCTTTCTCCGAGGTGTCGGCAGCCAGGGTGATCCGTTCCACCCGCGCGCCGTTAGACAGATGAAAATGCGCAACCGGATCGAGCGCGCGCTTGCCGCGGCCCTCCCGCAGCAAGTAGCGCGCGGCCAGCCGAAGCAGCGCGGGTTCGGCGGCGCGACGCAGCACCGGGTCACGCCAGAACCCGCGGCGGGCGAGGATCTCGCGCAGCACCGTGGCCGGCGGTGAGACGCCGGGGACCGCGGCGGAAAGCGCCGCGATTTCGGATTCCGCCAGCAAACCCGGTTCGTCGGCGGCAAGCAGCGGGTCCAGCCAGCGGCGGAAGCCCGGGATCGGGGACAAGGTGGCGAAGGTCTTGAGGTTGCGGAATTCGGCCGACAGTTCCTCCACCACGCGCTTGATCAGGAAATTGCCGAAGCTGATGCCGGCCAAACCTTGCTGGCAGTTGCTGATCGAGTAGAAAATCGCGGTGTCGGCGCCATGCGAGTCCTGCAACGGGGCCTTCTCGTCCAGCAGCGCCTGCACGCTGCCGGCAAGCCCTTTGACCAGCGCCACTTCGACAAAAATCAACGGTTCCCTGGGCATTCTGGGGTGGACGAAAGCGTAGCACCGGCGATCGGAGTCCAGCCGATTTTTCAGGTCGCGCCAGGACCGGATTTCGTGCACCGCCTCGTACCCGACGAGCTTTTCCAGCAGCGCCGCGGGGCTGTTCCAGTCGATGCGGTGCAGCTCCAGGAAGCCGATATCGAACCATGCCGCCAGCAATCCGCGCAGATCCGATTCCAGCGCCGCCAACAACTGATCCTTGCCACGCTCGGCCAGCAGGAAAGCGCGAAGTTCCACCAGGAACTTCCGCCCGTCGGGGATCGAGGTGAATTGCGTCAGCAGTCGCAGCCGCGGCGGTTCCAACGCCCGGCGCAAGGCGGCCTGCGCGGCGGCACGTTCGGCCGGATCGGCGGCGGCGCGGACGGATTCGTACGCAGCCGCGACCGCATCGGCGTCCGAATCGAAGCCGGCCAGGATGCGCAGGAACTCCCGCCGCGCGGCGGGATCGGCGCTGAGATAGGTCTCGGCCAGGCGGGCGGCGCGGTTGCGGGCCGAAACCTCCCCGCCGCGGCCGTCCAGGCAGGCGCGGATCTGGCCCGCCACGCTGGCGTCCTCGTCCGGGCCGACGGCGGCGGCCATGTCGCGCCAGACACCGGCCAGGCGGCGGAACGCGCGGTCGAACAGACCGGGCGGGGCGACGGGGGCAGCGAGATCGGACATGGGCGGTTCCGGGGTCTGAAGCGGGACTGCACTATAGCCGCGCCCGGCACGGGCGGCGATGCTCACCCACGCCGCAGGCGGCGATGCTCACCCACGCCGCAGCAGCCGGCGCAGCTTCCAGCGCAGCCAGGGCAGGTCGGTGACCGCTCGCTCCCGCGTCAGCTTCGCGTACAGCGCGATCTTTTCCTCCGAATACGGCCAGTCGTTGTGGCGCGCGACCGGGCCGTTTTCGATATATCCGGCCGGCGCACCCAGCCGCGCAAGCTCGCCCATGATGAACGCCTCGTCTCCGCCCAGCTTCAAAGGGTAGTAGTCTTCCAGGCGGATGCGGCGGAACAGCGAGACCGGCATCGCCATCAGGGCGCCGATCAGGAAATCGGTCCAGCCTATCACCACGCTCTCCGCGCTCCCTCGCGCATCGCGCGCGAAGGAGGTGCGCGGCAATGCCCCGGCCTCAGCCGGGAGGCCCAGCGCTTCGTGATGCAGCACGTGTCGAAACCCGTATTCCTCGCAATTCAGAATACGGATCCCCAGCGCCGCGTCGGCGCTGCCGCGCGTCAGCGCCAGCGCATGGAACGCCTTCAGCAGATGCACCAGCCAGTAGTTGGACAGAAGCTCGATATCGTTGTCGATCAGCACCACCAGACCATCGCCGACCAAGTCACGGATCTGCTTGAGCGCCCGTCCCTTGCCGACATTGCGCCGGTTTAGCACCACGCGAAGGAACGGCAGTTCGGCGGCGCGCGCGGTCAGCCAGGCCGGCGTATCGTCCTCGCTTGCGTTGTCGATCACCAGCAGCTCGAACGGCAGTTGCGACAGGCGCAGCAGGCTGTCCAGCATCCGCTCGGTATGCGCGCGTCGATTGAAGGTCACGGTAGCAATGGTAATCCGCTCGAAGCCCCGCCACGGGTAGTGGATCGTCGGGTCGAAGCGGAACAGCGCCGGGTTGAACGTGCTGCCGGTCGGCGCGTCGCTCATCGCGCGCGCCCTAGCGGAGCCAGCACCTCGGCCCGGAAGGCGGCCACATAATCCCGCCCGAGCAGCCGCGCCGCCGCCACCCGCGCCGCCGCACCACGCCGCGCCCGTTCGCCCGGGTCCAGCAGCAATGCGCGGATCGCGCCGGCCGCCTCCGGCACGCGATCGAAATCGACGAACATTGCGTCCTCCCCATCGGTGGCGAACTCGGCGCAGGCCGTCACCGCCCGCCCGGCGGCGCAGACCGGCGGCACACCGGCGCGCATCGCCTCGAACACGGCAATACCGAAGCTCTCGTAAGCGGACGGGTGCAGCAACAGATCGGCCTCGGCCAGCAGCGCCGGCACGTCACCGGCCTGGCCCAGGAACCGCACCCGCGCGCCGATCCCCAGCGTCTCCGCGCGCCGCCGCAGCGCCGGAGCCAACGGCCCGTCGCCGGCGAACACCAGCCGCCAGTCCAGGTCACGGAAACGCGCCACCACTTCCAGCGCCAGAGCAAACCGCTTCACCGGCTCCAACCGCCCCAGGCAGACCAGCAAGGGCTGCGAGCGCCGTCTTGCCGGAGTCAGCAGACCGGCCGGAAACACCGGATGCAGGATGACCGGCGTCCGCCCCACCGCCTCGAACCGGGCCAGTTCCGCCGCGTGGCGGTGGCTTGCCGCCACCACCCGCCCGGCGCGGCGGGCCAGGCCGCGTTCCAGCCAGGCGTATTGCATCACGCGCGGGATCATGCGCGCGCCGGGGGCGGCGAACCATTCCTGCCGCGGAATGCACGACAACGACAGATACGCCACCCGCTCCGCCGGCAGCGCGGCCAGCGCCGGCCCGAAATGGCAATCCATCGCCACCACCGTATCGGCCGCCGCCAGCAGCGCCGGCGGCAACACCCGCGCCAGATGCCGCGCCCTCGCCAGCGGCGCCAGGTGCCATGAACCGGACGGCACCGCCGGCAGCGTCACCTGACGCACCCCGTCCGGCGCGGGGCCCGGCGGATCGAGACTCGCAACCGTGATCGCGTGATCCGGCGACAGCCCGGCCACCAGCGCGCGCAGGATCGTCACCCCCCCGCCCGCCCCGGCAAGCCCCTGGTTGTTCAGAAACAGCAATGCTCGCCCGTCCATGGCGCCGCGCCTTATCGCGGCGCGACGCCGACCGCACGACGCAAGCGGTTCGCGACCCGTTCCGCCAGCGTGTATTTGCACGCCACCGACAGCCACGCCCGCGCCCGGCGCAGCTCGGGAATGCTCATGTGGCGCGAGGGGATGACGGGATCGGTGAAGGCGGTCAGCGATTCCCAGTCAATCGCGCCGACATCGCCGAGTTCGCCGGCACCCCTCAACTCCTCGAACAGCGGCGTGCCGGGATAAGGCGTGAAATAGCCGATCTGAACCGAATCCGGCTTGGCGCGGCGCACCCAGCTGGCGGTATGGCGCAGCGTCTCGCGGCTCTCGTCGGGCAGACCCAGGATCAGATGCACATGCACCCGCATCCCGCGCGCTCGGGTCCAGCGGATCACGTCGGCGAACAAGGCCAGCGATTTTGGCCCGTCCGATTTCGCAACGCCGGCGAACATCGCCTCATCGGCGGATTCCAGTCCGTAATGGATTTCCCGGCAGCCGGCGCGCGCCATCAGATCCAGCAGGTCCTCATCGACCAGATCGTACCGGGTCTCGCACAGCCAGGACAGGCCCAGATCGCGCGCGATCAGCTCCTCGCAGACCGCGCGCGCGTGGCGCGGATTGATGGTAAACACCTGGTCACGAAACAGGATCTGCTGCACCCCATAATCCTGTTTCAACCGCGCCAGATCGCGCCCGACCAGCGCCGGGGAACGGTAGATCAGCCGCTTGCCGAACCCATAGGGATACGGGCAATAACCGCATTTATACGGGCAGCCCTTGGTGGTGAACACGGTCGCGTAGCGCTGCCGCACACCAAAATAATAATCGCTTTCGTAGCGCGTGAAATCCAGCAGCTCATAGGCCGGGAATTCGACAAAATCCAGCGTGTTCATGCGCGCCCGGACCGGCAGCGTCGCCACCGCGCCGTCGCGCCAGACATGGCCGGACTCCAGACGCTCCGGCGCGCCCGCCAGCAGCGCGGCGATGTTGTCGGAGGTCACCAGTTCCTCCTGCTCCTCCATCACCAGATCGGCATGGCCCTCCCGCAAGACCCGCTCGCGGAACCAGCGTCCTGCCGCGCCCAACAGCACGATCCGCAGCCCGGGGCAGACCCGTCGCGCGCGGTCCAGCAGTTCCAGGTCATGCTCCAGCGATGGCAGGTTGATCTGCGTCACCAGCACCTTCGGCGCCACCGCCGCCAGCACCGCGTCGAACGCGGTCAGATCGAGGCTCTCATCGGCCTGCAGGTCGCGATAGGCGAAGCCGATCCCGCCATCGCCGAGGCGGCGCGCGATATAGAGGAAGGGAGAATACGGAATGTCGTAGAATTTCTGGTCGTGACCCCAAGTCGCGCGCGCGGTCGGCAGTGCCGTTCCCATGCCACCGGCCCATTCGCGGAACACGTTGCGGTGCGGCGGGCTCGGCAGTTGCAGCAGCAGCACATCCGGCATGGCTCAGGCCTCATACAGCGCGACGTAGCGCGCGGCGATATCGGGCAGGGCATAATCGGCCCGCGCGACGGCGGCGGCGGCGGTGCCAAGCGCGGCCCGCAACCCCGGATCGGCGGCCAAGCGTAGCACTGCGGCGCGTAGCTCGGCATCGGTGTCGAACAGTAGCCCGGTCCGGCCGTCATCGATGAACGCGTCGGTGACGCCGGCCAGGCGGCGGCTGACCACCGGCAGGCCGTGCGCCATCGCTTCCAGCAGTACATTGCCGAAGCCCTCGGCGTGCGAGGCGAAGACGAAAATATCGGCCGCGGCGTACCAGGGCTTCGGATCGTTGGTGTAGCCGGCAAAATAGATCGCGGCCCCGGCAGCCGCGGCGCGGACCTGGGTCGCGTAGGCGTCTTCCAGATCGGGGCCGACAATCACCAGCTGGGTCCGGGCCGCCGCCGGCAGGCCGCGCTGCAACGCCACCAGCGTATCGATCCCCTTGCGCCGCGACAGCGATCACA
>JAKAZJ010000073.1 GCA_021826565.1 Pseudomonadota bacterium
GATCGAACTGGCGAAGATCGGCGGGATCACGCCGGAGGTGTTGATCTTGAGCGGCATATGGGTGGAATCGCCGCCGAACATCCGGTTGCCCACCTGGCGCTTTGGATATTGCACCGGTACGCGGCGGAACGCGCGCTCCACGAACACGATGAACCCGATCACGCCCACGGCCAGGAAGAAGAAGAACACGATGAACACGCCGGACAGCGCCCCGGTATGTCCCAGTTCCAGCAATGAGGCGAAGGCGCCGGGCAGGTTCGCCACGATCCCCGACATGATGATCAGGCTGATGCCGTTGCCCACGCCGCGGGCGGTGATCTGCTCGCCGAGCCAGGTGAGGAACATGGTCCCGCCCACCAGCGTGACCACCGCGGTGATGATGAACCCGAACCCCGGATGCACCACCGCCTGGCCGGCCGCGCCATGCATCGATTCCAGCCCCAGCGAGATGCCGTAGGCCTGCACCGTGGCGATCGGCACGGTCAGGTACCGGGTATATTGATTGAGCTTCAGCTGCCCCTGCTGGCCTTCTTTCTTCAAGGCATCCAGGGACGGGATTGCCGCGGTCATCAGCTGGATGATGATGCTGGCGCTGATATACGGCATGATCGCCAGGGCGAAGACGGTCATCCGCCCCAGCGCGCCGCCCGAGAACATGTCGAACATGCCCAGGATACCGCCGCCGTTCTGGCGCAGCATCTCCGCCATCACGGTCGCGTCCACACCCGGCACGGGGATATAGGTCCCCAGCCGATATACGATCAGCGCGCCGAGCGTGAACCAGATGCGCTGCTTAAGCTCGGTCGCCTTCGAAAAGACGCCAAGGTTGAGATTTGCCGCGAGTTGCTCGGCCGCAGAGGCCATGGGGTCGGATCCCTTCCCGCGCCGTGGTTCAGGCTGCCGGCGCCGCTTCCTTTTCCTTCCGCGCCACCGTGGTGGTGACGGTGCCGCCCGCCGCCTGCACCGATGCCACCGCCGCGGCCGAAGCGCCCGAGACCGTGATGGTCAGCGCCCGTGACGCCGCGCCGCGCGCGAGCAGCCGCACGCCATCCATCTTCTTGCCGCCTCGCACCAGGCCGGCCGTGCGCAGGCTGTCTTCCGTGATCGGCTGTGCCGCGTCCAGCTTGCCCGCCGCGATCGCGGCTTCCAGCGCCGACAGATTGACCGGCGCGTATTCCTTGCGGAACGGGTTCTTGAACCCGCGCTTGGGCAAGCGGCGATAGATCGGCATCTGCCCGCCTTCGAAGCCATTGATGGCCACGCCTTCGCGCGCCTTCTGGCCTTTCACGCCCTTGCCGGACGTCTTGCCCTTGCCCGAGCCGATGCCGCGCCCGAGCCGCTTCGACTTCAGACGCGCGCCCGGATTGTCGCGCAGCTCGTTGAGTTTCATGTCAGGAAAGCTCCTCCACCTTCACCAGGTGGGCGACGGTGCGGATCATCCCGCGGACCGAGGGCGTATCCTCAAGCTCGCGGGTGCGACGGATCTTGTTCAAGCCCAGCCCGACCAAGGTTTCCTTCTGGCCCGGCTTGCGGCCGAGCGGGGAGGCGATCTGGGTCACGCGGACCGTCTTCTTGGCCATCGTGTCAGACATTGGCCGTCTCCGCCTCGGTCACCGGACCCACGTCACGGCGCGGGCCGAGCAGGTCGGAGACTTTCTTGCCGCGACGATTCGCCACCGAACGCGGGCTGGCACAGGCGGTGAGCGCCGCGAACGTGGCCTTGACCATGTTATGCGGGTTGCGGCTGCCCAGCGATTTCGCCACCACATCGCCCATGCCGAGGGATTCGAACACCGCGCGCAGCGGGCCGCCGGCGATGATGCCGGTGCCGGCCGTGGCCGAGCGCAGCACCACGGACCCGGCACCGAAATGACCGGTGACGTCGTGGTGCAAGGTGCGGCCTTCCTTCATCGGCACCCGGATCATCGCGCGCTTGGCGCGTTCCGTGGCCTTGCGGATGGCTTCGGGGACTTCGCGGGCCTTGCCGGCGCCGTAGCCGACGCGGCCCTTCTGGTCGCCCACCACCACCAGCGCGGCGAACGCGAAGCGCCGGCCGCCTTTGACCACCTTCGCCACGCGATTGATGGTGACGAGCTTATCGACCAGGCCGTCGTCGGACTCGCGATCGGAATCCCGATCGCGCCGGCGTCCGCCTTCCCGTGGTTCACGTGCCATGCGTCGGATTCCTCAAAACGAGAGTCCGCCCTCACGGGCGGCTTCGGCCAGCGCCTTGACGCGGCCGTGATAGAGATAGGCGCCGCGATCGAACACCACTTCCGTGATGCCCGCGGCCAGCGCGCGTTCGGCGACCAGCTTGCCAACCGCCGACGCGGCGGCCTTGTCGGCGCCGGTACGCAGACCCGTGCGCAAATCCTTGTCCAGCGAACACGCCGCCGCCAGGGTCCGGCCCTGCACGTCGTCGATCACCTGGGCATAGATATTCTTGCCCGAACGGAAGACCGACAGCCGCGGCCGACCGCCGCTTTTCTGCCGGAGCGAGAACCGCAGGCGCGTGCGCCGGCGGTCCCGCAGGTCCTGGACCACGCTCATTTCTTCTTGCCTTCCTTCCGCCGGATCGTCTCATCGGCGTACCGTACGCCCTTGCCCTTGTACGGTTCGGGACCACGAAAGGCGCGGATCTCGGCGGCTACCTGGCCGACCAGACGGCAATCCGTGCCCTCCACCTTGACCGAAGTGGGACGCTCGCAGGTGATCTTGATCCCGGTGGGGATCGGATAGACCACGTCGTGCGAATAGCCCAGATTCATCACCAGCCGGTCGCCCTGCACCGCGGCGCGATAGCCGGTGCCGGTGATCTCCATCGCGCGCGAGAACCCCTGCGACACGCCCTTGACCATGTTCGCGACATGGGAGCGCGTGGTGCCCCACATCATCCGCGCCTGGCGCGTGCCCCCCTTGGGGGCGACGGTGACGCGGTTGCCCTCGACCTTGGTATCGACCAGATCGGTGAGCGTCAGGCCAAGTTCGCCGAGCTTGCCCTTGGCGGTCAGCCGGCCGCCGGCAATGGCGACCTGCACGCCCGCGGGAATTTCGACCGGGTATTTGCCGACACGTGACATGATCCGGCTCCCCTCAGAACACGCGGCAGAGGACTTCGCCGCCAACATTGGCGGCGCGGGCCTCGGCATCGCTCATCACGCCACGCGGCGTGGACAGGATGGACACGCCCAATCCGGCATAGACCCGCGGCAGGTCCTTGATCGCGGAATAGACGCGGCGGCCGGGCTTGGAAACGCGATGGATTTCCTTGATGACCGGCTCGCCTTCGTTATATTTCAGCTCGATGCGCAGCTGCGCCACGCCGGGGCGGAGTTCCTCGGCGGCGAAGCCACGGATGTAGCCTTCGCGCTTCAGCACATCCAGCACGTTGGCGCGGAACCGCGACGCCGGCGCCACGCAGGACGAATGCCGGGCGTGCTGGGCGTTGCGGATGCGGGTGAGCATGTCACCCAGGGGATCGGACATCGACATGGTGCTTCCCCCCTACCAGCTCGCCTTGACCATGCCGGGGATCTGCCCCGCCGAGGCCAAGTCGCGCAACACGATGCGCGAGAGCTTGAACTTGCGATAATTGCCGCGCGAGCGGCCGGTCAACTCGCAACGCAGCCGCACCCGCACCTTGGCGCCGTTGCGCGGCAACTGCGCCAGCTTCAGCGAGGCGTTGAATCGGTCTTCCACCGGCAGCGAACGATCCATCACGATCGCCTTCAGCCCGGCCCGCTTGCCTTTGTCGCGTGCCGCCAGGCGTACCCGGTGGTTATTGCGATTGACCTGGGAGGTCTTGGCCATTCTCTGTCCTTGCCTGTGGAACCTGTCAGGAAACGCCCTGGCGGTTTTCCGAACTCACGCCGCAAACGGAAGATCGAACGCCTTGAGCAGCGCCTTCGCTTCCGCATCCGTCTTCGCCGTGGTGACGAACACGATGTCCATCCCGCGGATATCATCAACCTGGTCGTAGTTGATCTCGGGGAAAATAATCTGCTCCCGAAGACCCATCGCGAAATTGCCGCGCCCGTCGAAGCCCTTGCCGGTGATGCCGCGGAAATCGCGCACCCGCGGCAGGGCGATGGTGATCAGCCGGTCGATGAATTCGTACATGCGCGCCTTGCGCAGCGTCACCTTGCAGCCGATCGGCAGACCCTTGCGGATCTTGAACCCCGCGATCGCCTTCTTCGCCAGCGTCTTCACCGCCTTCTGCCCGGCGATCGCGCCAAGCTCGGACACGGCTGCGTCCAGCTTCTTCTGATCGCCGCTCGCCTCACCCACGCCCATGTTCACGACCACTTTCGTGAGCTTCGGCACCTGCATCGGGTTGGCGTAGTTGAACTCGGCGGTCAGCTTGGCGCGGACCTCATCCAGATAGCGTTGCAGCAGCCGCGGCGTCTGCTCGGGCGAAGCCTTGGGGGCCGCCGCGTTGGGATCGATCTGCACCTTCTCCCGCGCCGCGCGCGGCAACGGCGCACCGGCGCCGCCACGGGCGCTGGTCCCGGTTGCCGAGGTCTTGCCGGCCGGACGCGCGCCACCCTTGGCCGCGCCGCCCTTGGCAGACCCTTTGGCGCCGCCCTTGGCGCCACCCTTTGCCGGCGGCTTGCCGCCCTTGCCTTTGGTTCCGCTCATCGCCTCAGCCCTCGATCACCTGGCCGGTGGCCTTGGCCACCCGCACCTTGCGTCCGTCGTCCAGCATCCGGAACCCGACCTTGGTGGGCTGCTCGCTTTTCGGGTCGATCAGCTTCAGGTTGGACAGATGGATCGACGCCTCTTCCGAACGGATGCCGCCCGGTTCCTTCATGCCTTGCGGCTTCTTGTGCTTGCGGACCATGTTCACGCCCGCCACCACCGCGCGTTCGGCGCGCGGGAACACGCGCAGCACCTCACCGCGAATGCCCTTGGACGTGCCGGTAATCACCAGCACGGTATCGCCCTTGCGAATGCGCGCGGCCATCAGATGACCTCCGGCGCGAGGGAAATGATCTTCATGAACTTGCGTCCGCGCAGTTCGCGCACCACCGGCCCGAAAATGCGGGTGCCGATCGGTTCCTGCTGCTTGTTGATCAGCACCGCGGCGTTGCGATCGAAGCGGATCGCGCTGCCGTCCTGACGCCGCACCGGAAACCGGGTGCGCACGATCACCGCCTGGTGCACATCGCCCTTCTTCACCTTGCCGCGCGGAATGGCTTCCTTGACGGACACCACGATCACATCGCCCACGCTGGCGGTGCGCCGGCGCGTGCCGCCCAGCACCTTGATGCACTGCACGCGACGGGCGCCGGAATTGTCGGCCACGTCCAGGTTCGTCTCGACCGAGATCATGCCGCTTCTCCGCTGACCGGAGCGGCGCCCCAAAGCAGGGTGCCGTTACGCTCGATCACCTGCCAGGTCTTCCGCTTGCTGATCGGCCGACATTCCTCGATCCGCACAAGATCGCCGACCTTGCACAAATTCGCTTCGTCATGCGCCGCGTATTTCTTCGAGCGACGGATGAACTTCTTGTACAGCGGGTGCATCACGCGCCGATCGACAAGCACCGTCACGGTCTTGTCCATCTTGTCGCTGGTGACCCGGCCGGTCAGAACGCGCCTAGGCATCTGTGTCAGTCCCCTTACGAACGCGCCGCGCCGGCGACAGCCGCGCGTTCGCCCATGATCGTCTTCACCCGCGCGATCTCGCGCCGCACCGCGCCAACCCGGGCGATGCCTTCGTTCTGGCCCTGCGCGCGCTGGAACCGCAGATTGAACTGCTCCTTGCGCAGGCTGATAAGCATCTCGGTCAGCTCATCCGCGGTCTTGGTCCGCACGTCGGAGGCCTTCGCTTCCTTCGCCATCACGCGTCTCCCATCCGCTGCACAATCCGGGTGCGGATCGGCAGCTTTGCCGCCCCCAGGGTCAGCGCGTCGCGTGCGATATCGCCCGTCACGCCGTCCAGCTCGAACATGATCCGCCCGGGCGCCACGCGCGCCACCCAGAACTCGGGCGTGCCCTTGCCGGAACCCATGCGGACTTCGGCCGGTTTGCGCGATACCGGCACGTCCGGGAAAATGCGGATCCACACCCGCCCGGTGCGCTTCATCGCGCGCGTGATGGCGCGTCGCGCCGCCTCGATCTGGCGCGCGGTGATACGCTCGGGCTCCAGCGCCTTCAGGCCGAAGGTGCCGAAATTGAGCGTGGTCCCACCCTTGGCGTTGCCGTGAATACGGCCCTTGTGCGCCTTGCGGAACTTGGTGCGCTTCGGTTGCAGCATCGGTCTTTACCGTCCCATTTACCGCTGCGGAGCCTGCTCGGCGGCGCGGCGATCCTGCGCCGTCGGATCGTTCGTCATAATCTCGCCCTTGAAGATCCACACTTTCACGCCGCAGGTGCCGTAGGTGGTCTTCGCGGTCGCCTGGCCGTAATCGACATCGGCCCGCAGCGTGTGCAGCGGCACCCGACCCTCGCGGTACCATTCCACCCGCGCGATCTCGGCCCCGCCCAGGCGCCCGCCGCAATTGATGCGGATGCCCTGCGCGCCCAGACGCATCGCCGACTGCACCGCCCGCTTCATCGCGCGGCGGAACGCCACCCGGCGCTCCAGCTGCTGGGCGATGTTTTCCGCGACCAGCACCGCGTCGATCTCGGGCTTGCGGATCTCGACGATGTTCAGCGTCACCTCGGATTTGGACATCTGACCGAGGGTCTTCTTCAACACCTCGATGTCCTGGCCCTTTTTGCCGATCACCACACCCGGCCGCGCGGCATAGATGGTCACGCGCGGCTTCTTCGCCGGACGCTCGATCACCACCCGCGACACGCCGGCGCCACGCAGCTTCTCGCGCAGATGGGCGCGCAATTTCAGGTCCTGATGCAGCAGCGCCGCATAATCATGACCTGCATACCAGCGCGAATCCCAGGTGCGGTTGATGCCGAGCCGCAGCCCGATCGGGTTGACCTTATGACCCATTACGCGGCCTCCTGCTCGGGCGCTGCCGGTGCTTCGTCCTGCGCCCGCTCAGCCACGACGATCTTCAGATTGCTGAACCATTTCTCGATCTGCGACGAACGCCCGCGGCCACGCGCCATGAACCGGCGCATGACGACCGCGCGCCCGACCTCGGCGCGGCTGACCACCAGACGATCGACGTCCAGGTGATGGTTGTTCTCGGCATTGGCGATCGCGCTTTCCAGCGCCTTCTTCACCGCGCCGGCGATGCGCCGCTTGCTGAACCCCAGCACGTTCAGCGCCTTGCCCGCCGGCTGGTTGCGGATCATCCCCGCCACCAGATTCAGCTTGCGCGGCGAGACCCGCAGGTTGTTCACAATCGCCTGCGCCTCAGTGTCGGGCAGGCTGCGCGGATGCTTGGGCTTGCTCATGGTTACGCCCGCTTCGCTTTCTTGTCGCCGGAATGGCCGGTGAAGGTGCGCGTCGGCGAGAACTCGCCGAATTTGTGCCCCACCATGTTTTCATTGACCTGCACGGGCAGGAACTTGCGCCCGTTATAGACGCCGAATGTCAGCCCGACGAATTGCGGCAGGATGGTCGAACGACGCGACCAGATGCGAATGATCTCGTTGCGGCCCGAGCTGCGCGCCGCATCGGCCTTGTTCAGCAGATACCCGTCCACGAACGGGCCCTTCCAGACGGAACGTGCCATCCTACTTGCCCCTCGTCACTTGCCGGTCTTGCGGCGGCGGATAATCAGATCGTCGGTGCGCTTGTTGCCGCGCGTCTTGTAGCCCTTGGTCGGCTTGCCCCACGGCG
>JAKAZJ010000074.1 GCA_021826565.1 Pseudomonadota bacterium
CGAATCGGTGCGGTTGTTGCCGCGCCGATCCGGGATCAGCAAGGTGTGTTCGTCCGCGACGGTCACGAACCCGGCCGGATCGCCGCGCGGCGAAACATCCAGCCCGTCGGGGCCGGCGGTGGCCAGCGCCACGAACGGCGCGGCCTCGATGAAGGCGCGATAGACATCCGGGACATAGTCCACTTCCTTGCGGATCGCGCCCTCGGACGGCGCCCCGTATAGCGCGGCCAGCGCCGCCTCATCGGTGATCCAGGTCTCTGCCGCGTCCATCGCCGGTCTCCACCTTCTCCGCGCAACCTGCCCGCCGCGCCGCCGCCGCGCAAGTTGTCCCCCGGCCCGGTCGGGGCTAAGCGCTGCGCATGATCGTTCGCACCCGCTTCGCCCCCAGCCCCACCGGCCTGCTGCATATCGGCGGGGCCCGTACCGCGCTGTTCAACTTTCTGTTCGCCCGCCACCACGGCGGCGAATATCTGTTGCGCGTGGAAGACACCGACCGCGCCCGCAGCACCGAAGCGGCGACGGAGGTCATCCTGGACGGTCTCGCCTGGCTCGGCCTGTCGCCCGACGCCCCGCCGGTGTTCCAGTCCACCCGCGCCGCCCGCCATGCCGAAGTGGCGCAAACCATGCTCGCCGCCGGCCAGGCCTATCGCTGCTACTGCACGCCGCCCGAACTGGCCGAAATGCGCGCCGCCGCCGCCGCCGCCGGCCGCCCACCCCGCTATGACGGACGCTGGCGCGACCGCGATCCGGCCGACGCCCCCCCGGGAATCGCCCCCGCGATCCGCCTGCGCGCCCCAAGCGACGGCGACACGCTGGTCCGCGACCTGGTCCAGGGCGAGGTACGCGTGGCCAATGCCGAACTCGACGACATGATCATCCTGCGCAGCGACGGCACGCCGACGTATTTGCACGCGGTGGTGGTGGACGACCACGACATGGGCATCACCCATGTGATCCGCGGCGACGACCATCTGACCAACACGTTCCGTCAGGTGCAGATCTACCGCGCCATGGGCTGGGAGCCGCCGGCATTCGCCCATATCCCGCTGATCCATGGCGAGGACGGCACGAAATTGTCGAAGCGCCACGGCGCTGTCTCGGTGCTGGAGTTCCGCGAGCAGGGATTCCTGCCCGAAGCGGTCTGCAACTACCTGCTGCGCCTCGGCTGGGGCCATGGCGATGCCGAGCTGGTCGGACGCGACGCCGCCATCGCCCTGTTCGATCTGGCCGATGTCGGCCGCGCCGCCTCACGCATGGACTACCGCAAGCTCACGCATCTGAACGGGGTCTATCTGCGCGCCGCCGATGACGACCGGCTGACGCGCACGGTGCTGGAGCGGCTGGCGCATCGGCCGGAGCTGGCGCTGGGCGCGATCGCCGCGGGCCGGATCCGTGCGCTGATGCCGGGGCTGAAGGAGCGCGCCAAGACGCTGGTGGAACTGGCCGACAGCGCCGCCTTCCTGGCCCATCCGCGGCCCTTGCCGATGGAACCGAAGGCCGCCGCGCTGTTGACGCCCGAGGCGCGGCTGACCCTGCGCGCGCTGGCGCCGGCGCTGGCGGCGACGGATTTTTCCGCCCCAGCGATCGACGCCGCGCTGCGTGATTTCGCGGCCGGCGCGGGGTTGAAGCTCGGTCAGGTCGCCCAGCCCTTGCGCGCCGCCGTCACCGGCAGCACGACCAGCCCGGGGATCGACGCAACCCTCGCCGCGCTGGGGCGGGAGGAAGCCTTGGCCCGGATCGCCGCGGCGGCCGGTTAGCCGCCCGCGACCCAATCGACCAACGCCGCGGCCACCTGCTCGGCCATCCCCGCCCAATCGCGCGGGCGCGCCATGCGGAACAACCGCAGCGACGGGTACCACGGGCTATCCGCGCGCCCCATCCCCCAGCGCCAGTCCGGCCCCAGCGGCAGCATCACCCAAGCCGGCACGCCAAGGGCACCGGCCAGATGCACCGGCGCCGAATCGATGCTGATCAGCAGATCCAGCGCCGCGAGTGCCGCCGCCAAGTTTGGGAAATCGCCGATCCCGCCGCCCAGAGCCAGTGCCGGGTGGGCGCACGCCGGATCGTCCAACGCCGCCCAGCCCGCCTCGGCCGCCCCGTGTTGCAGCGAAACCAGCACCACGCCCGGCACGCGCGCCAGCGGTGCCAGCGCTGCCGGCGGAGCGGACCGGCTGGCATCGTTCGGATGCGTGCCCCGTCCGGCCCAGACCAGCCCCACGCGCCGGGCCCCACGGGGGAGTCCCCCACGGGGAGGTCCCGGGTCCAGCGCGTCCAGCCGCGCCCGCCAGGCCGCCACCGCGGCCGGGTCGGCGTGCAGATAGGCGCGGGTGGCCGGGATCGTCGCCGCCTCCGTTCCGGCGCAGCGCGGCAGGCCGGACAGCGGCACCCAGGCGGCCAGGCCGGCGCAATCGCCTGCCACCGCCTCCCACCCCGGCCGCACATCGCCGCCCGGCACCAGCGGCGCCAGCAGCGGGGCGAGTTCCGGAGGCGCCAGCAAAGTCACCGCGCCGGCGCGTCCCGTCGCCCAGGGCAGATAGCGGGCGAACTGGATCGCGTCGCCATAACCTTGATCGGCCACCAGCAGCAGCCGTCCGGCGATCCTGCCGCCATCCCAGACCGGGCAGCCCAGCAGCGGGGCCACCGGGGCAGCGCCGCGCAACCGGAAACGGTGCTCGTAATGCGCCCAGGCGGGCGGAAAATCGCCGCGCAGCAGCAGGGTCTCGGCCAGGATCACATGGGCGCCGGGATGGTCGGGATCGCGCGCCAGGGCGGCGCGGGCCGAGGCCTCGGCGCCTGCCAGATCCTCCAGCCGATACCGCACCACCGCCTGCGCGTGCCACAGATCGGCCTGTTCCGGGGCCAGCGCGACGGCACGCGCGGCAGCCTCCAGGGCGGCCGGGTAGTCGCCGGCGCGTTCGGCGATGGTGCAGCGGTTGCGCCACCAGCCGGGGCGATCGGGGCGGGCGGCGATGGCGGCAGCCGACAGGGCGGCGGCGGTGGCGTCATCGCCCTGCTGGAACGCAACCAGCGCCCGCGCCTGGAGCGCGTCCGGGTGCCCCGGAGATACTTCCAGCGCGCGGCCGAGCAGCGCGGCTGCCTCGGTCAGCCGTCCCGCCACGCGTTCGGCGTCGGCCAGCCGGACCAATTCGGTCAGCGGCAGCGCGACCGACGGCTCAGGGATGCAGGGCGGTGCCGGTACCGACGTCATGCTCGCACCGTTGCATGAAGCGCTCCTGCTCGAATCGGTCGGCCAGCCCCTCGGTCGGCAGCTTCATGCCGGCGGCGCCCGATCCCGGCGCGTCCTGATCGCCCACCTGGTACATCTGGTCGCGATGCGACAGCCGATACTGCGCCTGGGCCTGTTCGCGGCAAGCGACCGCGGTATCGCGGGAGGTGACCGAGGGCGGTGCGCCGAACGCGCAGCCGGCCAGCAGCGCCAGCGTCAGCAGGGGCAGGAAACGGGTCATGCGGTGGGTTCCGCCAGGGGGGAAGAGAGCACGGGCGCGAACGCCGCGTGGAACGGCGCCGGATCGAACCCGGCTTCCGCCGATAGCGGCACCGTGGCGGCTACGCGCAGCAGCGCCGGCGGCAATTCGGCCCCGTCGCGCGCCAGCCGGCAGCGCGCGGCCAGCGGCGGGGCGCGGGTGAGCAGGTCGATCAGCGCCAGCAGCCGCAAACACAGCGCCAGGCCATGCGCGGTGCCGAGTCCCGCCAGGCGATCCACCGCCTCGGCCCAGCAGCAGGCGTCCCGATCGGCGAGCAGCAATTCCGTCACGCGCCCGTCGGGACGGCGGAAGCGGAACAGACGGTGATTGCCCCAGGCTTCCGCCAGGGCGGCGGCACGCGCGGCCTGCCAGGCGTGATCCAGATCGCGGGCGCGCACCGGGGGCAGGTCCTCCGGGCCATGGGCCAGGGCATGAACCGGCCAGTCGGGGCCAGAGCCAGGGGAAGCGGCGGCGTGGGCGAGCGGCATGAGGGGAAGATGGACCTGGGCTGGGCCGGGCGGAAGGGGCGGCGCGGGCGGGATGGGCGATCATGTCCGGGTTGGGCGGCGTCGGCCACGCCGCGCCTTGGCCCAGTAAGATCAAGGTAGGGCGACTGTCCCGCGAGGCGCTGTCGTTTGGGGCCAAAGGCGGTTGCGGTTCTCAGGCGAGCGCGATCGCCTCGATGGCGACGAGCACGCCGGGGATGTCGGCGCCGAAGCGGTGCATTGCCCGCGCTGGTTTCGCCCCAGGGAAGAATTCCGCGTACGCCTCGTTCATCTCTCTGTAGAGATCGGGTCGCGCGAGTAGCACGGTCACCCTCACCACGCGGTCGAGCGAGCTTCCTGCGGCTTTGAGGATGGTCTCGACGTTGCGCAAGGCCTGACGTGTCTGCTCATGCATAGTGTCGCCGATGACTTCGTCGGGGGCTCCTCCCGGCCGCACCGGTATCTGGCCGGACACGAACACGAAGCCGTTGGCGACGACGGCATGCGAATAGGGGGAATGCGCCGCCGGGTAGCCAGGGACGTCCACATATTGGATTGCGTGCATGGTTTGGCCGCAGGCTCCTCTACTTCAGCGGCGCACAACGATGGACGGCCCGGCGCGCGATCAAGCCGATTTCTGGCGCAAATGAGCCTGCCGATGCAACGCTCGGCGATGAGAACGAGTGGATTTCCGGCGACTGCATCTGCTGGTCCGATCATGGTTGCGGTGTCGGCAACGTTCCGTCAGTGGCGCTTGGCAGGCGACCAAGGCGGAACGCTGGATACTGCGACGGTGCGCGTGAGGCCGAAGTGCCGGCTGCCGGCCGTACCAACCGACTTTTCGGCGATGCCCGGTCCATCCGGTCACCTAGCGAGGATACTATGCGCCATCCGACAAGTCCTGCAACAGGGAACGATTTCTGATCGCCTCAAAGATATGCAATATATTAAACCACGTCCTCGTGACGCCTGAACTCCGTCGGCGTCAGGCCGGGGTAGTATCCGCCGTTTGTCATCGGTACCACGACGGGTGTGATATCCACATCGTGAATGAAAGCTGGGGGAGGGTTTACGAGCTTGAATATGTGTTGGTGTTGCTCGCACACCGAACGGTCAACAGGGTGAACCGCTCCGTACAGTCGACGCCGGACCCGCGGCCTATGCCCCAACCAGCGCCGAAACCGCCGCGAGGCGCAGCCTGGTCCCGGCATCGGCCTGACCGGTGACCGCCTCGGGCCGCCAGTGGCGCTGGAACGCGCGCAGGACCACCGACAGCCCGGGGTCCAGCGCGCCCTCGGCCGCCACCTCGTAGCCGACGCCGCGCAGCGCCGCGCGCACCGGCGCCAGCGACGCCGCGTCCCGGCTTGCGCCCCCGGTGCCCAGGTCCGGCACATCCTCGGGCCATAGCCCGACTCCGTTGGCGGCCAGATCCCGCCAGCCGAATAATTCCCCGGGGTCCTGCTTGCGGTCCGGCGCGATATCGCTGTGCGCCACCACGTTGCGCGGCGGGATCGCATGGCGGGAAAACAGCGCCAGACACAAATCGCACAGCGCCGCCATCTGCAACACCGGAAACGGGCGGTAGCCCCATTCATGGCCCGGATTGACCAGCTCGATCCCGATCGAAGGATCGTTCAGCCCGCGCCGGCCGCGCCAGAACGAGACGCCGGCGTGCCAGGCGCGGCGGTCCTCGGCCACCAGGCGCCAGACCGCGCCGTCTTCCTCGATCAGGTAATGCGCCGAGACGGCCGCCGCCGGGTCGCACAGCCGCGCCAGCGCCGCGGCCGCGGTCTGCATGCCGGTGTAATGCAGCACCAGCGTATCGATGCGGGTTCCCGCCGGCCGCGCGTCATGATTTGGACTGGGTTGGTCGCGCGGCGCCAGGCTTGTAACTCCGCCGCTCACAGCCCGCGCTCGCGCTTGATCCGGTCCCAGGCGGCGTTGATGCGGGCGACTTTCTCGGCGCCGCGGGCGATGATGTCGGGCGCGATGCCCTGGGCGGCCAGGCTGTCGGGGTGATGGGTGCGCATCAGCGCCTTCCAGGCGCCGCGGAGTTCTTCCGCGCTGGCCGCCTCGGTCACGCCCAGCACCGCGTAGGGGTCGGCCTCACCCTCCGCGCGCCGCGGCGGGGCGGCGCCGCGGGCGCGGTCCCAGGCTGCCTGATCCAGGTGGAACGCGGCGTGGACATCGGACAGGAAGCCGTGTTCGGCGCGGTTCACCGCCCCGTCGGCGGCGGCGATCGCGAACAGGGACGCCAGCAGGTCTTCCAGCGTTCCGGGCTGGTCGGCGAAGGCGTGCCCCAGGGCGGCGGCGGTGTCCTGGTAGCCGTCCGCGGAGTGGCGTGCCTGGTCGAACAGGGCGCCGACCTGGTGCAGCGCCTCGGGCGGGACGCGGAAGCGGGCGCGGAACGCGGCGATTTCCTCGCGCCGCACCGGGCCATCGATCTTGGCGAGCTTGGCGGCCAGGGTGATGACGCCGAGGGACAGCACCTGTTCCCGCCCGCCGAACCGGGCCGCCATGCGGATGGCGGCGGCCGGGTCGGCGCCGGGCAGGATGCGGCGCAATTCCGGCATGACCCCGCTATCGGCGGCGTGGCCCAGCGCGGCGCCGAACATCGCCCCCACCGGCCCGCCCATCGCGAAGCCGGCCATCCCGCCGATGATCTTGCCCCAATACGCCACGGCGGATTTTACCACGCCGGCGGCTGGGTTCGCAAAGCCGGCGCGGGGGCCTTGGTGGGGGAGATCGGGGGAGGACGGGCTGGGTAGACCCGGGGGCGTGTGGCGGGATGCCCCCGTCATGGCCGGCCCTGAGCCGGCCATCTACCCCCGTCGCAGGCGGCTGGGTGACGGATAATATTACGATAACGCAACAAAAAGGGCGTGCGAAATCCCGTCCCGGAAGACGGTTTTCGATCGGTTTGGGGGCCATGCGCCGCGGGAACCACCAAGCGCGCCGCCGCCACGCCGGACGCCACGGATGGCGGCGGCGCGGATGCGGTGGCGCGCCGGGCTGGGACGGCCGGCGTTCGGCGGGGCGGCGGCGCATGCGGCCTTTAGCCGCGCGGGCGCGGCGGCTGTGCCGGCGGGGATGTGATCGGCGGATCGCTCGGCCGGTACGGCGGTCAGGGGCCGGGCTTGCGCCAGGGCGGGCGCGGCCGGGTTGGCCGCGGTTGGGGCGGGGGCGTCGTCGGAGTCCTGGGCGGTGTCCTGGCCGAAATCATGGGTTACCTCCCGCGGCGCCACGTCCGGGGGGGCGTCACCCGGTTCGCACGGGGCCGGGGGCGCCAGGTTCGCGCGCGCCGCGACGGCGGCGGCGGCTTGGGAGATCGCGGCGGGGAGCTCGGCCGCAAGCTTGCGCAGCCACCGGCACAGCCGCCACATCAGGAATCGGGTGACCAGGTTCCCGCGGTTGTTCGCGGCGATGGCCTGGCACAGATGCTCGATGATCTGGGTCAGGCAGTCGGCCAGGGGATGGGGTGGGGCGTCGGTCACGGGGGGATAAGACGCCAAAATTTCTAATATATCGCTAACCGGGCGGGAGAAATCTCGCCAAGCCCGTCGTGCCACAAAGCCGAACAAGCTGCGCTACTATCTCGAACGGAGTGACGAGATATTCTAGATATAATGGCGGAAGTTCTCTGCTTCCATCGCGAGGTCGCCATCCTGCGGGCGGCCGGTTCCGGTGCGAGCGGCGTCGCGATCATCTCCTATGACGACAAGCCGAGGGCTCACCCGGCCTTCGGACGCGACCGTGAATACCAG